>NZ_JBSVXG010000257.1:0-7397 GCF_054070595.1 Pseudomonas sp. SDO55104_S430
ACGGTGGTTCCGGGATGCCGTCTTCGCGGGCAAGCCTCGCTCCTCCAGAGTGGGCGTTTGCGGGCCAGCACAGAACCCTGTAGGAGCGAGGCTTGCCCGCGAAAGCGATCGATCAGGCGACGATTGAACAACCTGCTTCACCGCCATCAAGAGCACCGCTGTCCAGCACCCACACCAAAAGCTAAACTCGCGCCATAAAACCAAAATAACGACGTGACCTTGCCTGATGAAAATCCACCCTCTACCGCCTCTCAACAGTCTGGTCGCGTTCGAAGCCGCCGCGCGTCATTTGAGTTTTACCCTGGCCGCGCAGGAACTGAACGTCACTCAGGGCGCCATCAGCCGGCAAGTGCGCCTGCTCGAGGATTACCTGGGCAAGGTGTTGTTCGAACGCACCACCCGCACCATTCAACTCAGCCCCGCCGCCAGTCAGTACTACGAGACGGTCCGCGCCTCGCTGCTGCAGGTTGCCCAGGCCACCGGCGAGATTCGTCACTGGCAGGGTGCCGAGCAGGTGACGGTGGCCACCAGTACGGCGATGGCTTCGTTGTGGCTGCTGCCCAAAGTGTCCGAATTCCAGCGTGAAAACGAAGAGATCGACCTGCGGATCATCGCCCATGATCAGGTCAAGGATTTCTCGCGTCTGGATTGCGATCTGGCGCTGTATTACTGCAGTACTCCGCCCAAGGAAATGCAGGTCACGCCGCTGTTTTCCGAAGAGGTCTACCCGGTGTGCAGCCCGGCCTACCTGGCCAAGCATCCGGCCCTGAACAAGCCTGAAGATTTGGCGGCCTGTACCTGGCTGGTGCTCGACGACCCGCAGCGGGACTGGCTGGGATGGGCTGACTGGTTGCAAAGCCAGGGCCTGAAAAACCTCGAACCCAAGCGTCGGATCAACATCAACAGTTACTCGATGGTGATCCAGTCGGCGTTGAACGGGCAGGGCGTTGCGCTGGCCTGGTCGAATCTGGTCGAGGACTATCTGCAGAGCGGCGCGCTGGTACGACCGCTGGAAGCGACGCTGCGCACCGATGCGCAATTCTGCCTGCTCGAACCGCTGTCCCGTGGCGGGATGCGGCAGAGCGTCAAACGTTTTCGCAGTTGGTTGCTCAATCAGCTCCCGGCGTCGGTTAGCAAATAACGCACCTCCCCAAAGAAAAAAATTCATTGTGGTGAGGGGATTTAGCGAAACGTCGCACCGCCCCGTTGGGCTGCGAAGCGGCCCCAAAAAAGCTGGGCCTGCTGCGCAGTCCAACGGGGATAAATCCCCTCACCACAGGTTAATCACTCAGTTCCAATTCTTCTAAAAACTCCCCCCTCAAAAGCCCGCACTTCCCGTCGCTCCGCGTGTTTGTATTCATGATCAAAAGTCATTAATCCCTCCCGAAATATCGTTTGTCGACACCCCTCGCGTTTTCCCAGAATTGCCGCCAACGGACCGGCCAAATGCGCCTGCCGAAAATTCCAATACCGTGCCCAGCAGGGGAAAACAATAATGACCACCCTTCAACAAATCCCAGTCCAGAATCTCGAAACCGTCCTCAACCCGATCCACGAAGCGACGGGCCTGAGCAACGAGTTCTACACCGAGCAACGCTACTTTGAACTCGAGCGTGATCAGGTCCTGGGCAAGACCTGGGCCTGCGTCGGTTTCGCCAGCGACCTGACCAAGGCCGGCTCCGTGAAACCGGTGGACTTCATGGGCCTGCCGCTGCTGCTGATGCGCAACCGCGAAGGCCTGGTGCAGGTGTTCCACAACGTGTGCAGCCACCGCGGCATGAAGCTGGTGGAAGAGGCGGGCGAAGTGCAGGGCGTGATCCGCTGCCCTTACCACTCCTGGACTTATGACCTGAACGGTGGCCTGCGCGGCACCCCTCACGTCGGCGGCATCGACCAGCACAAGGACGAGCGTTTTGCCTGCGAGAAACACGGCTTGAAGGCTATCCGCAGCGCGATCTGGATGGACATGGTGTTCATCAACCTGTCCGGCGAAGCACAGCCGCTGGAAGAAATGCTCGCGCCACTAACCGCACGCTGGAGCCAGTTCCTCGGTGAAGACGGCATGAGCCTGCTGAGCCGTCGCCCAGGCCACGACGCCACCGTGCTGGACATCAACTGCAACTGGAAACTGGCCGTCGAGAACTACTGCGAGGCTTACCACCTACCGTGGGTCCACCCGAGCCTGAACTCCTACTCACGCCTGGAAGACCACTACAACATCATCGTCGGTGAGCACTTCTCCGGTCAGGGCAGCTACGCCTACAACCTGTCGGACGTCGCCGGTACCCACCTGCCGAAATTCCCGAGCTGGCCGCTGGACCGCCTGCGCAACGCCGAATACGTGGCGTTTTTCCCGAACGTTCTGCTCGGCATCCAGGCCGACCACGCCTTCGCCATGCAGCTAGAGCCAGTGTCGCCGGGCCGCACCATCGAACACCTGCGCCTGTTCTACGTTGGCGACGAAGCGGCCAGCAGCGAAGAGTTCAGCGCCTGCCGCGATGCGATCCTCGAGTCCTGGAAAGTGGTGTTCGCCGAAGACATCAGCTCCGTGGAAGGCATGCAGAAAGGCCGTTACTCCCCGGGCTACAAGGGCGGCGCGTTCTCTCCGGAAATGGACATCCCAACGCATTTCTTCCACCAGTGGGCCGCGCGTCAGTTGCTGGCTACCACCGAGTCGGTCTGAGGAGAGTCGTCATGTATCCGATAGCCTCTCACTGGCTCAACTACATCGACGGGCAATGGGGCGACAGCATCCAGCGTCTGACGGTCAACAACCCGGGCACCGCCGAGCCGCTGGCGACCATCGCCCAGGCCACCGTAACCGACGCCGAGCGCGCCTTGCAGGCGGCCCGTCGCTGCGCCGACAGCGGCGAGCTGACCCGCGCACGTCCCGCGCAACGGGTCACCTGGATGCTGCGCATCGCCGAGGAAATCCGTGCGGTGGCCGATGAAGGCGCCTGGGTGCTGTGCCAGGAAAACGGCAAGCGCCTGAGCGACGCCAAGGACGAGTTCATCGAAGCGGCGCGCTACTTCGAGTACTACGCCGGCATGGCGGACAAGATCGAGGGCACCTCGATCCCGCTGGGCAACGGCTACATGGACTTCACCCTGTACGACCCGATGGGCGTCTCGGCGCAGATCGTGCCGTGGAACTTCCCGGTGTCGATCTGTGCTCGTTCCCTGGCCCCGGCCCTGGCGGCCGGCAACGCGGTGGTGATCAAGTCGCCGGAACTGTCGCCGCTGGGCATGTGCGTGCTGATCCGCGCCATCGCCAAGGCCGGCCTGCCGGACGGTGCGGTCAACCTGATTTGCGGCCGTGGTCGCGAAGTCGGTTCGCACCTGGTCGGCCATCGCAGCGTCGACCAGATCGTCTTCACCGGCTCCGTGCCGACCGGTCAATCGATTCTGCGCGACGCGGCGCAGCATGCGATTCCGAGCGTGATGGAGCTGGGTGGCAAGTCGGCGGCGATTGCTTTTGCCGATGCCAATCTCGAACAACTGCTGTCCAGCGTGCAGTGGGGCATCTTCTTCAATGCCGGCCAGGTCTGTTCGGCGATGTCGCGATTGCTGGTGCAGCGCGAGATCTATGAAGAAGTGGTCGCGGCCGTGGTCGCCATGGCCGAGGGTCTCAGCGTCGGCCTGGGCGAGGACAACGCCGACCTCACGCCAGTGGTCAGCGCCGGACAACTGGCGGGCATCGAAGCCCTGTGCCGCCGCGCCATCGAAGACGGCGCGGTCGCGGTCACCGGGGGCGAAGCGTTTGCCGATCGCGCCGGACACTTCATGCGCCCGACCGTGTTCCGCGACGTCACGCCAGACATGTGCATCGCCCAGGAAGAGGTGTTCGGACCGGTGTTGGCAATCATGCCGTTCGACACCGAAGAAGAGGCCATCGCCATCGCCAACGGCACCGATTTCGGTCTGGTGGCCGGGGTGTTCACCCAGGACATCAGCCGCGCCATGCGCTGCACCCGCCGCCTGAAATCCGGCCAGGTGTTCGTCAACGAATGGTACGCCGGCGGCATCGAAACGCCGTTCGGCGGGGTCGGGTTGTCGGGCTTCGGTCGCGAGAAAGGCCAGGAAGCGCTTTACAGCTATGTGCGCACCAAGAACGTGGCGATTCGGGTCGCCGGGGAGTGAACAGCATGTTCAAGACTTGGCTTTGCATCGTTTGCGGTCTGATTTACGACGAAGCGCTGGGCTGGCCCGAGGACGGGATTCTCGCCGGGACCCGTTGGGAAGATGTGCCCGAAGACTGGATCTGCCCTGAGTGTCACGTAGGCAAGGCTGATTTCGAGATGCTCGATATCAGCGAGTACAAAGAAGCGGTGACTGCCGTTGGCACGCCACCGGCAGCGGTTGCAGTACCTGTGATTGCACCTGTCACCGCGCCGGTTATCGCCGCCGCGCCACGTCAGCCCATCGTCATCATCGGCAGCGGTTATGCCGGTTATGGCCTGGCCCAGGCGTTGCGCAAGGCAGACGCGAAGGTCGAGATCCGCGTGCTGACCCAGGAATCCGGTCACCTGTATTCCAAGCCCGCACTGTCGATCGGTCTGTCCCAGGGCAAGACCGCCGAAGCGCTGTCCGGCGAGTCGCCGCTGGCCATCGAAAAACGCCTGAACATCCGCGTTTATCCGCACTGCACCGTGCAGTCCATCGACAGCTCGGCACGTGTGTTGCGCACCAGCTTTGGTGACATGGAGTACGGCCAGTTGGTGATCGCCAGCGGTGCACAACCGATCCGCCTGCCGATTCAGGGCGAGGCGGGGGCGATGGTCAGCGTCAACAACCTGCAGGACTACCACGGTTTCCGCGAGCGCCTGACCGGCGTGCGGCGGGTGGCGATTCTCGGTGACGGCCTGATCGGCTGCGAGTTCGCCAACGACCTGGCGCACAACGGTTTCGAAGTGGATGTCATTGGTCTCGGTCGCTGGCCGATGGAGCGTCTGTTGCCCGTCGAAGCAGGGGAGGTGCTGCAAGGAGCGTTGAGTGATCTGGGCGTGAAGTGGCACCTGCAGAACACCGTGAACGCCATTGAATCGAGCGGGCAGGGCTATGTGCTGAAGCTTGCTGGCGGTGAGACGCTGACGGCTGATCTGGTGCTGTCGGCGGTCGGGCTGCGTCCTGATCTGAGCCTGGCGCAGAGCGCTGGTCTGGCGGTCGGGCGGGGCATTCAAGTGAACGCCCAGCTGCAGACTTCGGCACCGGGCATCTACGCCCTGGGCGATTGCATCGAGATCGGCGGGCAGTTGCTGCCGTATCTGGCGCCGATCAACCAGGGCATCCAGGCACTGAGCAAAACCCTGCTCGGTCAGCCGACGGCGGTGGATTACCCGCTGATGCCGGTGACGGTGAAAACCCCGGCCGCGCCGCTGTGCCTGTTGGCCCCGGCCGTGGCGGGCGCAGGTGAATGGCGATGCACCCCGACTCAGGACGGCATGAGCGCAAGCTTCTTTGACACCGAAGGCAGGCTCAACGGCTTTGTCCTTCTGGGGCGTCAAGCGCAAACCCAGCGCAGCACATTGCTGCAGTCCTGTCAGAACACTCAGCAGGCTGTCGCCTGAGGCCGTACACATGAAAAATTCGATCAATTTGCCTTTCGACGATTCGAGCTGCGGCTGGTACGCAGCCTTGCCCGAACAACCGGCGTGCACACGCCTGTCCGGCGATCAGCGTGCCGACTACGCGGTGATCGGCGCAGGCTTTGCCGGCCTGGCTGCCGCCCGCCGACTGGCCCAGCATCACCCGCAGGCGCGGATTCTGTTGGTGGATGCGCAGCGGGTCGCCCATGGCGCTTCCGGTCGCAACTCGGGGTTCGTCATCGACCTGCCGCACAAATTTGCGCTGGAGCATCCGGACCCTGCGCACAAACAGCGCCTGCTGTCGCTCAACCGCTCGGCCATCGCCCAGCTAGAGGGGCTGGTGAAAGAGCACCGCATCGATTGCCAGTGGTCCCACGCCGGCAAATATCAGGGCGCGGTCGGCCCTCGAGGCATGGCTTACCTGGATCACTTCGAGCGGCTGATGACTGACCTGGGCGAACCGTTTCGCCGGGTCGGCACCGCCGAGCTGGCCGGTGTGTTGGGCACCCAACATTACAGCGGCGCGATCTACACCCCGGGCTGCTACCTGATGCAACCGGCGGCGCTGGTCACCGGCCTTGCCCGCTCGTTGCCGGAGAATGTCGAGTTGCTGCAGGAGTCGCCGATCCAGCGTCTGGAGCGCGACGGTCGTGGCGGCTGGATTCTGCATGGCACCAACGGCGTGATTCGCACGCCGCAGCTGCTGCTGGGCACCAGCATCTTCACTCAGGAGTTCGGCTACCTGCGTAACCGTCTGCTGCCGGTAATGACCTTCGCCAGCTGGACCCGTCCGCTGACCGATGCGGAACTGGCCACCTACGGCGGGCAACTGGACTGGGGGCTGACCCCGGCGGATCACGCCGGCACCACGGTGCGCATGACCCAGGATCGCCGTCTGATCATCCGCAACACCTACAAGCACGTGCCCAAGTACGGGCGCAGCACCAGCGATGCCATGCGCCTGCGGATTCGCGAGTCCCACCGCAAAGCCTTCCAGTCGCGCTTCCCGCAACTGGCCGACGTGCCGTTCAGCCACACCTGGGGCGGGGTTTACGCGATCTCGCGCAACTTCACCAACTTCTTCGGCGAGCTGGAACCGGGCGTTCACGCCTCTGCTTGCGACAACGGTGTGGGCGCGGCGTGGGGCACGATTTCCGGGACGATGCTGGCGGACCTGGCCGTAGGTGCCGATTCGGCGCAGTTGAATGACATCCGCGCGGTGACCGGCATGCCGTCGCTCAATCCGCCGGAGCCGTTCCTCGGCCTGGGCGTGCGCTCGCGCATTCATCTGGCGGCGTGGAACAGCCGGAGCGAGTTATGAGTGCGGCGGGTAAAGGTCGGGTTCTGCGTATCGATTACAAGGATCTGGATTTCACTTTCCGCGGCGGCCCACCCGGCGCCGCCTTCGTGGCCCGGGCTCTGAGCAATGAAATCTCGCCGAACATCGGCGTGGGTTTTGCGCGCTGGGAAGGGGCGCAAATGGCCTGGACGGTGCTTTATGACGAGGTGATTTTTGTCATTGAGGGCTGCTTTGAGCTGCGGGTGGGGGATGAGTTGTTTGAGGTCACTCCGGGTCAGTTGTTGTGGATTCCCGAAGGGACCGAGCTTGAGTATGGCGGGCATGCGTTGTTCGGTTATGTCGTGCATCCGGGGAACTGGAAAGAGCTTCATGGGTTGGCCTGAGATAACTGCCTGGGTGTGTTAATGCGGTCAGTCAAATCGCCACAGAACCTGTAGCAGCTGGCGAAGCCTGCGTCCGGCTGCGAAGCAGTCGCAAAACCTGTGTCCCGGATCTATCTGACAGACCGTGTT
>NZ_JBSVXG010000258.1:0-7393 GCF_054070595.1 Pseudomonas sp. SDO55104_S430
TCAACCCGGATGTGGCTGACACACCTTCGCGAGCAAGCTTCGCTCCTACAGAGGGTGCGGCGATCATCAGAATCTTTCCCGACAAAAATACTGGGACTTTGTCCGGCGCGATGATTGGCGTAAACTGCGCCCAAGCCTGCGAGGAGTTTCCATGACCGCTATTACCATCACCGACGCCGCCCACGATTATCTGGCTGATCTGCTCTCCAAGCAGAACACCCCGGGTATTGGCATCCGCGTCTTCATCACCCAGCCTGGCACCCAGTACGCCGAAACCTGCATTGCCTACTGCAAGCCGGGCGAAGAAAAACCTGAAGATACGGCGCTGGGGCTCAAAAGCTTCACCGCCTACATCGACGGCTTCAGTGAAGCGTTCCTCGACGACGCCGTCGTCGACTACGCCACCGACCGCATGGGCGGCCAGCTGACCATCAAGGCGCCAAACGCCAAGGTGCCGATGGTCAACGCCGACAGCCCGGTCAACGAGCGCATCAACTACTACCTGCAGACCGAGATCAACCCGGGTCTGGCCAGCCACGGCGGTCAGGTCAGCCTGATCGATGTGGTCGAGGACGGCATCGCCGTTCTGCAGTTCGGCGGCGGCTGCCAGGGCTGCGGCCAGGCCGACGTGACCTTGAAGGAAGGCATCGAGCGCACCCTGCTCGAGCGCATTCCGGAGCTCAAGGGCGTTCGTGACGTGACCGACCACACGCAGAAAGAAAACGCCTACTACTAAGGTGTTCGCTGCGAAAAGAAAAAACGGCGCCCCGTGAGCGCCGTTTTTTTATGGGCTGAGTTCAAGGGCCCCTTCGCGAGCAAGCCCGCTCCCACATTGGGCCTGTGTTCACAAATCAACTGTGGGAGCGGGCTTGCTCGCGAAGACGGACTTATGGGCGATACAGGTGCGAATGCCCGGCACGGTACAGCGACGACTCACTGAACTGATCACTACCCAACACCCGTCCCACCAGTATCAACGCCGTACGCCGAAACCCCTTCTCGGCAACCTTCCCGGCAATATCACCAATCGTCCCCACCACCCAATCCTGATCCGGCCAGGTCGCGCGGTGAATCACGGCGATCGGACAATCCGCGCCGTAATGCGGCAACAGCTCGGCGAGAATTTTCTCCAGATGATTGACCCCAAGGTGAATCGCCATGGTCGCCCCATGCTGGGCCAAACTCCCCAATTCTTCACCCGCAGGCATCGCGGTCCTATCGGCATAACGGGTCAGGATCACGCTCTGGGAGATGTCCGGTAACGTCAGTTCCGCGCCCAACAATGCTGCGCAGGCGGCAGTCGCCGTCACTCCGGGAATGATTTCGAACGGGATGCCAAGCTCACGCAAATGGCGAATCTGCTCGCCGATGGCGCCATACAGGCTCGGATCGCCGGAATGCACGCGGGCCACGTCCTGGCCGTTGGCGTGGGCGGTCTTGATCAGTTCGATGATCTGTTCCAGGTGCAATTCAGCGCTGTTGACCACCTGTTCGGCACTGTGTCCTTCCAGCACGGCGGTGGGCACCAGGGACCCTGCGTAGATGATGACCGGGCAGCTGCGGATCAGGCGCTGGCCCTTGACGGTGATCAGTTCCGGGTCGCCGGGGCCGGCGCCGATGAAGTAGACGGTCATCGTCGGTTCCTATTGAAAGAGAGCCTGTAAAAAGAGGCGCGCAACGCTTCAGATGAAGATTGCTCATGATCGAAGGCGGGGATTATCGGGGATTTCAGGCCGCGCCGGCCAATGCCAGAGTTGCCTGGGCATATTTTTGTCGGCGGATCAGCAGTTTCACCGGCGCATTCGCCAATTGCTCGGCCAGGGCCAGGGCCGCGCTTTCCGCCACGCCGTAACAGCCGGTGCGTTCGAAGGCGATCTGCGAATGGTGGCTGAGCAGCGGTTCATAGGGCGTCAATTGCTCGCTGCTGAAGAACGCCATTGGCAGGCCCAGCTGCGCGGCCAGTTCGATCAGTGCCGGTTCTTCGCGCTTGAGGTCGATGCTGGCCAGGCCTTTGACCTGTTGCAACGGGATCTGGTGAGCCTGTAGCGCCTGATCGAGCAAGGCCCGCAGCGTGCTGACGGGGCAGCCGCGCTGGCAACCCAGGCCGACCACCAGGGTCGGCGCTGCGTTGGTATCGGTCATGCGTGGTATTGACCGTCGCTTTTGCGGCGGAACAGCCAGGCGCTGATCAGGCCCAGGGCCAGCCAGAACGCGACGTTGGTCAGCTGCGAAGCGATTTTGAACTGGGCTTCCAGCGCTTCCGGCGCGAGCATCGAATGCACTTCCGGTTGCGGAGCGCCGATCACGTGGGGAACGGCAATGATCGCCGCGCCCAGTACTTTCAGCAGCCAGTGGCGACCGAAAGCGATCAGGGCGATGCCCGCGGCGGTAGAGGCGGCGGTGCCGATCCACCACAGTTGGCGCTGCGCCAGATCCGCGGCAGCGGTACCCGGCAATTCAGGCGGCAGGCCGAGGGTCGGCGCCAGCACGAAGGTGGCGTAACCGGCCAGACCCCAGAGCAGGCCCTGGGAGGTTTTGGTCGGTGCGCGCAGGGTGTATAGACCGGCCAGCATCAGGGCGAAGCCGACGGCCACCACCAGATTGCCGCCGGTGGTCGACAGCACGCGCTGCCAGCCGTCTTCCGGCTCCCAGGCTTCGGCATCGTGGGTGTGCGCAGCAACGGCGCCTTCGTGGGTGTGTTCGTGGACTTCAACCGCGGCAGGTTCGGATTTTTCGTAGGTCTCGGCCTGCAGAATCAGCGGCGAGACCCAGAAGCTTTGCAAGAGGGTCAGCAGCAGGGCGGCCAGCAGGCCGGTGAAACCTGCGGTCTGGGCAATACGCTTGATCATGTCGGCAGGTCTCAATGGCACGGGAACGCGGCGCTGTGGCGGGTGTCGTGGGCAGCGTTGTGCACCGCTTCGATGTGCGAGAAGCCGGCGAAGTAGACCAGGCAGGCACCCAGGATCGACGCGCAGAAGGCGGCGGTCAGGCGTTGGGTCAGGGTCGTGGTGCTGCTGGCGGATTGGCTGTGGCCGGTGCTGCTGATGATCGACATGGCGTTTCCCTCTGGTCTGTCAGCGGGCAATCAAAAGCGCATGCAGAGGCCCCGCACGACCGAGCGCGCAGGGATTCGAACAGCGCCCGCCCACCGCGGGTTTGTCATTCAGTTGAAGTCTGATTACTTCGTGTTGCGGGCCGGTCTCCGGGCTCGCGAGGGGTAGAAGCCTGTGGCTGATACCGAAAAGCATCACCTTCCCATGCCATATCGGCACAGTGGATCTGACGCTTCGCTCGCTTACCGTTGCGGGGGCAGCACCGGACTGACGTGGCTTTGAGTAAAGCACACGATTCACCGGTTTCCCGTTTCACCCTGTGAAGGGCACCCGTAACAAGTTGTGTAGGAGAGCATGGGCGGGGGTGGGGCGTCAATTGGCAAGCGTTCTCACCTGTGGATCGGGATGCATCTGTTCGCGGGCAAGCCCCGCTCCTACGGGGTGGCGGTGTTCTTTGTAGGAGCGAGGCTTGCCCGCGAAGGCGTCGTAGCGGTCACCACAAGACATTGACCGTCCCCAATACGATGCGTAGCCTTGCGCTTTCGAGGTTCTTCGGCATGTTTGCCGAAGCTAAGAAGGGAACGCGGTCGATGCCGCGGCTGCCCCCGCAACTGTGAACGGTGATGTTCGCTGCCACGCCACTGCACGCTCAGTTCCTGAGCCCGCGGGAAGGCGCAGCCAACGCCAGTCGACCGACCGGCACACCGTCAGCCAGGAGACCTGCCTCGATACAGATTCTCACTACAACCGGGCGGGGTGATCCGGTGGCGAACGCTTGCGGCGCGCGTGCGCGTGGCCGCTCCTCGTCCCGTATGCCCGCCACCTTGCCAAAGGGCATCCGATGAAAACACTGGCCAAACTCCCCGTCACCATCGTTACCGGCTTTTTGGGCTCGGGCAAAACCACCTTGCTGCGCCACATGCTGGACAACGCCCAGGGTCGCCGTATCGCGGTGATCGTCAACGAGTTCGGCGAGTTGGGCATCGACGGCGAAATCCTCAAGCAGTGCTCCATCGGCTGCACCGAAGAAGAGGCCAGCGGCCGCGTCTATGAGCTGGCCAACGGCTGCCTGTGCTGCACCGTCCAGGAAGAGTTCTTCCCGGTGATGCGCGAATTGGTGGCCCGTCGCGGCGATCTTGATCACATCCTCATCGAAACCTCGGGCCTGGCGCTGCCAAAACCCCTCGTCCAGGCCTTCCAGTGGCCGGAAATCCGCAGCGCCTGCACCGTCGACGCGGTGATCACCGTGGTCGACAGCCCGGCCGTCGCCGCCGGCACCTTTGCCGCGTTCCCCGATCAGGTCGATGCCCAGCGCAAACTCGATCCGAACCTGGACCACGAGTCGCCGCTGCACGAACTGTTCGCCGACCAGCTGTCGAGCGCTGATCTGGTGATCCTCAACAAGGCCGACCTGATTAACCCTGAAGACCTGGCCCGCGTGCGCCTGGAGGTGGCCGAAGAACTGCCGCCGGCGGTGAAAGTCATCGAAGCCAGCAACGGTCGTCTGCCGCTGGACGTGCTGATCGGCCTGGGTGCCGGCTCCGAAGAGCACATCGACGGCCGTCACAGTCATCACGACCATCACCACGAAGGCGAGGTCGATCACGACCACGATGCCTTCGATTCGATTTCCATCGAGCTGCCGCAAGCCGACGAAAGCCTGCTGCTGGACGCCCTGACTCAACTGGTGGTCAAGCACGGCATCCTGCGGGTCAAGGGCTTCGCGGCGATTCCGAACAAGCCTATGCGCCTGCTGATCCAGGGCGTGGGCACCCGCTTCGACAAACACTTCGACCGCAAGTGGAATGCCGAAGAAGCGCGCATCACCCGTCTGGTGCTGATCGGCCAGGAGCTGGACGCCGCCGCCCTCGAAGCGCAATTGCGCGCCGCGCTCAGCGTGTAAGCCATGCACCTGCTCAGGACCCAGCCCGGCGGTTTCGTGTCGGATGACAACATCGCCGACCTTGGACAAACCCCCGCCGAGCTGGTGATCCTGTGCAGCGGCGACTCCAGCCTTGCGCTGCTCGCCGAAGCCGCGCAGCAGCTGCCCGAGGATTACCCCAGCGTGCGCCTGGCCAACCCGATGCAGGTGCAGAACCACGCCTCGGTCGACCTGTATGTCGATGAAGTGCTGCGTCACGCCAAGGTGATTCTGATTTCGCTGCACGGCGGCATCGCCTATTGGCGCTACGGTGTCGAGCGGCTGGTGGAGCTGTCGCAACGGGGCGTGCAATTGATTCTGGTGCCGGGTGATGATCGCCCGGACCCGGAACTCAGCGACCTGAGCACAGTAGTAGCCGAAGATCGCGACCGGCTCTGGCATTTTCTCCGTCAGGGCGGCATGGCCAATGCGCTGAACCTGTTTCGTTGTCTGGCCAATCGCTGGCTGGGCCGCGATTATCCTTGGGTCGAGCCACAAACCCTGCCGCGCACGGCGATCTACCACCCATCAAAAAGCACCGCGACATTAAAGGATTGGCAGGCCGACTGGCAGGCCGACCGGCCTGTGGCGGCGGTGCTGTTCTACCGCTCGCATTTGCAGGCGGCGAACACCGCTTTCATTGATGTTTTCTGCCAGCGCTTGCAGGCGGCGGGGCTTAACCCGTTGCCGATTGCGCTGGCCAGTTTGAAAGAGCCCGGCTGCCTGTCGGCGGTCGAGGACTGGCTGGATGAAGTCGAGGCGGGGGTGATCCTGAACACCACCGGCTTCGCCCAATCCAGCCCCGAAGCGCCGCACTTGCGCCCGTTTCGCCGCAATATTCCGGTGATCCAGGCGATCTGCGCCCAGGACAACGAACCGGGCTGGCGCGCCAGTGAGCAGGGCCTCGGCCCGCGGGATCTGGCGATGCACATCGCGCTGCCGGAACTGGACGGGCGGATCATCAGCCGGCCGATCAGCTTCAAGGATCTGGCCTGGCGCAGCGAGCGCAGTCAGTCCGACGTGGTCTGCTACCAGCCCGCAGCCGAACGCATGGACTTCGTCGCCGAACTGGCGCGGCGTTGGATTGATCTGGCGCGCCTGCCCAATGCCGAGAAACGCGTGGCGCTGATCCTCGCCAACTACCCGACCCGCGATGGCCGTATCGGTAATGGCGTGGGGCTCGACACCCCGGCGGCGGCGCTGAATATCCTGCGGGCGCTGCAGCGGGAAGGTTATCCGCTGCCGGCCGAATTGCCCGACAGCGGCACCGCGCTGATCCAGCAGTTGCTCGGGGGCGTGAGCAACGACCTCGACAGCCTCGATCAGCGTCCGTGCCAGCAAAGCCTAGCCATGGACGATTACCTGCGGATGTTCAACGCATTGCCCGAAACCAATCGCGCCGCCGTGCTGGAGCGTTGGGGCGCACCGGACAGCGATCCGATGTGCCGGGGCGGACGGATGATGATCGCCGGCCTGTGTTTCGGCCTGACCTTCGTCGGTATCCAGCCGGCCCGGGGTTATCAGGTTGACCCGAGTGCGGTGTATCACGACCCGGACCTGGTGCCGCCCCACGGCTACCTGGCGTTTTACTTCTGGCTGCGCAACACCTATGGCGCCCACGGCGTGATCCACGTCGGCAAGCACGGCAACCTGGAGTGGCTGCCGGGCAAGGGTGTCGGGCTGTCCGAAAGCTGCTGGCCGGACGCGCTGCTCGGGCCGCTGCCGAACATCTATCCGTTCATCGTCAACGATCCGGGGGAGGGCGCCCAGGCCAAGAGGCGCACCCAGGCGGTGATCATCGACCACCTGATGCCGCCGCTGACCCGCGCCGAAACCTACGGCCCGCTGCGTAACCTGGAGTTGCTGGCCGACGAATACTACGAAGCACAACTGCTCGACCCACGCCGCGCCCGGGAATTGCAGCGCGACATTCTGCAACTGGTGCGCGACACCCACATCGACCGCGAACTGCAACTGGACGAGCAGCTGGACAGTGATGCCGATGCGGCGATCTGGCTGCCACGGCTCGACACCTATCTGTGCGATTTGAAAGAGTCGCAGATCCGCGATGGGTTGCATGTGTTTGGCGAGTCGCCGGTGGGGCGGTTGCGTATCGATACGTTGCTGGCGTTGTTGCGCATTCCGCGAGGGGATGGGCGCGGGGCGCAGTCGAGTCTGTTGCGGGCGTTGGCCAGGGCGTTCGAGTTGGGGTTCGATCCGCTGGATTGTGGGTTGGCTGATCCGTGGAACGGTCCACGACCGGATGAATTGTTGTCGATCAGTGACGAGCCGTGGCGCACCACGGGTGATACCCGAGAGCGCCTTGAATTGTTCGCCGCACAGCTGATCGTTCAAACACTGAATGCCTCCTGTGGGAGCGGGCTTGCTCGCGAAAGCGGAGTGTCAGCCGACAATGATT
>NZ_JBSVXG010000259.1:0-7376 GCF_054070595.1 Pseudomonas sp. SDO55104_S430
AAGCCTCGCTCCCACGGGTTATGTGATCTGTAGGAGCGAGGCTTGCCCGCGAAGATGATTCAACAGGCACCACACCTCTCAATGCTTGCTGGCCAGCTCATCCAGATGATCTTCAATCTCCTGCGGCTTGAGCACCAGCACATCGCTTTCCACCGCATCGAGCACCACTTCTGCCGTATTGCCGATCAACGTCCCTGAAAGCCCGCTGCGCGCCACGGTGCCGATCACCGTCACCGCCGCCTGCAGCTTGTGCACCATGAACGGAATCAATACATCTGCGGGCCCTTCCTCGATGTGCAGATGCTGATCGTCAATGTCGAACTCGGCCTGGAACGCCCGGCACTGCTCGCGATAGCGCCCCTCGATGGTTTCCTTGAGCTGGAAGGTCGGATCGGCCGACGACAGCATCGGCGAGGGGTGAGCGCTGATCACGTGCAAGTGAGCCTTGGCCAGGATGGCAATGTCATAGCCGTGATCGATGATGGTGTTGTGCAGGTGACGGTGTTCCGGGTCGGTATTGCCGACATCGATGGCTGCCAGAATCACCTTGTCCTTCCAGGAACCGGCGGTTTTCACCAGCAGCACGGGGGTAGGGCAGTGGCGCAGCAGTTTCCAGTCCGCCGGGGTCAACAGTGCTCTCTTCAGGGCGCTGTCGGGGAAATGCTGCTTGATCACCAGCCCGCAGCCTTCGGCCTGCTGCACATCGACGATGGTTTCGTGCAGGCTCTGATTCCACGCCTGTTCGGTAGTAACGCTGAAACCGTCTTCCAGCAAGGCCGCCTTGAGCACGCTGAGCATGGCGCTGTGATCATGCTTGGGATCGCACACCAGCAGATGCAAGTGCGCCTGGGTCACGCCGGCAATCAATTTGGCTCGTTTGAGCGCCAGACTTTCCGAATGTTCGGGTTCGATGACCACCAGAATGCTGCGAATGGCTTGCATGATCGGGATCTCCTGAAATGAAAACGCACGGCGTTGCACAACTATAGTTGCTGGCTGCCGGCCGGGGTGTTGATACATATCAACGGTCGGCCGCTGGTGGTCTGCGGGCAGGCCGGTATAATCGGCGCCCTTCGTTTCGAACCTTTACTCCGTGGGCCCCATGATCCTTCCCGAAATTCACGAATTCCTTGGCTGTCGCACCCCCGATGGCTGGGTCCAGGCCGCGCTGGCCGATCAGGAAACCTTGCTGATCGACCACAAGAATTGCGAATTCAAGGCCGCCAGTACTGCGCTGAGCCTAATTGCTAAATATCACTCCCATGTCGACCTGATCAACATGATGTCGCGCCTGGCCCGGGAAGAGCTGGTGCATCATGAACAGGTCATGCGCCTGATGAAAAAGCGCAAGATCGAGCTGCGCCAGCTGTCCGCCGGGCGTTATGCCTCGGGGTTGCGCAAGGTGGTGCGCAGTCATGAACCGGTGAAACTGGTGGATACCCTGGTGGTGGGCGCGTTCATCGAGGCGCGCAGTTGTGAACGTTTCGAGGCGCTGGTGCCGCATCTGGATGAAGAACTGGGCAAGTTTTATTTCGGTCTGCTCAAGAGCGAAGCGCGGCATTTTCAGGGGTATCTGAAGCTGGCTTACCAGTATGGGGATGCCAAGGACATTGCCAACGTGATCGACCGTGTTCGTGCGGCGGAGCAGGAATTGATCGAGTCGCCGGATGTGGAGTTCCGATTCCACAGCGGTATTCCCGCAGCTGCCTGATCCCCGCTCCCCTGTAGGAGCGAAGCTTGCTCGCGATGGTCGTCAACGATGACGTTGGTTGTCTGACACCCCGCGGTGCCTGAGCCTCCATCGCGAGCATGCTCGCTCCTACAGGTTTAAACCGAGGCGTTCATGCCATTGGGCGATGGATTCCTCGGGATAACCATCGAACTGCTTGTCCTCAGGCTGAACCTCAACTTCCACCCAAGGCGCCTTCGACCCCAACAGCAAATGCGTATGCTCCGGTGGCACAGGCAGCGGCGTGTCGATCGCCGAGGCAAACGGGTGAATCAGCTCCGGCCATTCAGGGCTGAACAGCCACAATCCCGAACCGCATACCGAACAGAAATGCCGTTCGGCGCTACTGCGGTGGGCCCGCGCTTCGCCTTCGCCCTTGAGCAGCGCATGGTAAATCGCGATGTTCTTGCGCCCGCGTACCTTGAGGCTGTCGGCGTCGCCGGCAATGTTGATCGCATAACCGCCACCGCCCTGGGTCTTGCGGCAGATCGAGCAATAGCAGCGTTGATAGGGGTAGGGATGGGCGCTGGTCAGACTGAACGAAACCGCGCCGCAATGGCAGGAGCCTTCGAGATGCATGGTGGCCTCCAATGGCTTGTGGGATCTGATTCAGCCTAGAAGACTACGGTGATAGTGCAGACGCAATCGCGAGCAGGCTCCCACATGGATCACCGTGAACCTGTGGGAGCGAGCCTGCTCGCGATCAATTGTCAGGGCAACGCCAGCAGATCGGTTCGAACCTCCGAGTAACGTCCGCTTAAATCCTCATTCCTGCTGCACAACTTCAACGGCAACTGCTCGGCCATGAACGTCACTTCTTCAAACGTCTTCGTGTAGTCGGCAATCTTCACTTTGCTGCAATCGGTTTCCGACGCCGGTCCCGAGAAGTAGAGTGCGCCGAAGTGCGTCGGCACCAGATAGCGCCATTTGACGTTGTAGTTCCAATCGGCGCTCAGCGTAATCGTCGGCTCCGGCGTGTGAACCGGCGTTCTTTCCACCAGCTGAACAGGTGTCACCCAGGCGTTGTTCATCAATGCGGCAGTGGGTCTTTGTTCGGCGGACTCGACGCCAATGACACACAGATAATGCATGCCGACGTCTCGGCTGACAGCTGTATCCAGAACCACATCATTGGCATCAAGCGTGCCACTGTAGTTGCGCGCCGATCTGCAATCCTGCGCTTGCCTTACAGTCTTGAAGCGATAAAAAGGCGTACTTAACGAGAACTGCGCATTGATCATAGGGTCAGGGCTGGACGCATTTCTGGGCATGGCCACGTATTGAGTTGGCCAGTATTTCAGCTCGGTCAGCTTGAAAGGGGCTTGCGATGTACAGAAGTTCGAAACACTGGTGAAAACACCTTGGCTGAAGCAACTCGGCAACTTGTCTGCTGCAAAGGAGTAGTGTGTATCCGGCGACCACGAGACTTTGCCGTTTCTGACTTCACAAGGCGCATTTTCAAAGCATTGTTCCTCGGCCGTTGCCCCGTCGGTACTGGTCGACAGCACACTGAGGATCGCGCCGCTTTGCCTGTCCAGTACGGGGCTTCCCGAAGACCCGGGACGCACTTCACGACAAGCATTTTTCAAGCTCTCGAGAAAGACCCGGTCACTTTCAACCAGTGTGCCTTCCACAGGCTCCTGAGTGCAGGCAGCCAATCGCAATCCTGATTGTTCCAGGCCGCCGGGAGCGCCGACGATCAGCACGTCCGAAGCATCCTTCGACCATTGCGAAGCGAGGGGCAGAGGGTTGATGCCGGCCTTGATCAGGGTGTCGAGGGTAACGTCCAGTTCCATGATTGCCAGGTCGGTCTGGGAGAAATCCTTCCAGACGGTTTCCTTGACCGGATAGGTTTTGTGGTTGGCGGAAGTGTCGTTGAAATAGTTGAACTTCACGGTTTCCTTATCTGTTGGCGCGAGAGGGCGGCGAAGCACGCCGGGCGCACAATGCGCGGCGGTGAGCAAGTAAGCCGGGCCGACGGCGTTGAAGTGTTCATCGCGAGTGTCCAGAAGGCTGGCGGTACAGACGGGGTCTTCGTTGAGAAATATCTTTCCAATGCCATTCCAGCGCTTGTAATGGTCATCCTGGTTTTTAAGTAATACCGCGTCGGAGCCATTGGTCAGGCCTTCTCCCAAGTCCATCGCAAAAGTGGATGAAGAGAAGATCAGTGCTGTCGTCAGTGCGCACAAGGCACTCGATTTACGTTGTTTCATAACCAATCCCTGGTTGTTGATGGATAGTTGCAATGCTGAAGTTCATTGCAGGCCGCACAGTAAAACCGCCGGGCGTATTGGGCGAAGCCCGCAACTGTTTGTAGGTGTTGCGCGGCCCCACTGCAGCGGGTCAGCATGGGCGCCTTCGAACTCCGGACCCGACCCGATGCGCCGATTACCTTCCCTGGCAGCCCTCAGAACCTTCGAATGCGCCGCGCGCCACGCCCATTTCGGCCGGGCGGCGGCGGAGTTGTGCGTGACCGACAGCGCGGTCAGCCATCAGATCCGCCAGCTTGAAGAGCAACTGGGCGTTTCGCTGTTCATCCGCGAAGGCCGGCAGATCCGCCCGACCATGGCCGCCGGACGCCTGATGCAAAGCCTGCAGCAGGCCTTCGAACTGATCGGCGAGGCCTGCGATGAGCTGCGCGACCCGTCATCGCTCGCGGTGTTGCGCCTTGCGGTGACCGCCGAACTGGCGCAGAAGTGGCTGATGAACCGGCTCACGGATTTTTACGCGCGTTACCCGCACATCACCCTGCATCTCTACGAACAGCCCATCGACGCCACGGCACCGGGGGAGGACATCGACCTGGCGATCACCTACGGCACCGGCCCCGTGGACAGCACGGCGTATTTCGTCCGGCCGCTGCCGGCGCTGCAGTTCTTCCCGGTGTGCAGTCCCGGCCTGTTCAACCAGGGCACCCTGAAAACGCCGAAGGATCTGGCTCGCCATTGCCTGTTGCACGACGATCAGGATGGCAAGACCTGGACCGCCTGGCTCACCAGTCACGCCGGTGATCAACGCCCGCAGCGCCAGCTGTATTTCGCCCACGCGGGCCTCGCGCTGGAGGCGGCGGCCCAGGGGCAGGGCGTGGCCATGGGCGACAATCTGACGGCCCAGGAAGATCTGCAAAGCGGCCGGTTGGTGCGGCCGTTCAGCGCCAGCATGACCGCCCTGGGCCAATACGCGCTGGTGTGTGAGCGGGTGCGGCTGGAGCGTCCGGCGGTGGCGCAGATGCTGGAATGGTTCAACGATCAGCTGGCCGATTGATGAGTTGAATTCAAGTATTCCGAAATAATCATCGTTGGCGAGGAGGGCGCCGGCGACCTTAGCCTGTGGCCATTCCAATCCCCGCTGATGAGGTTTGACCATGGCACGCTTGCTCGATACCACCCCAAAACTCGACGGTTTCCGCCTGCCCGGCGAGTTCGAAACCAAGTCCGGCTGCTGGCTCGGCTGGCCGGAGCGCACCGACGTCTGGCGCAACGGCGCCAAGCCTGCGCAGAAAGTCTGGGTGCAGATCGTCACCGCCATTTCCATGAGCGAGCCGGTCACGGTTTGCGCCTCCGCCGCGCAATTTGCCACCGCCCGCCGCCAGCTGCCGCCGCAGGTGCGGGTGGTGGAGATGACCTGCAATGACACCTGGTTCCGTGATAGCGGCCCGTGCTTCGTGGTCAACGACCAGAGCGGTGAAGTGCGGGGCGTGGACTTCGAGTTCAATGCCTACGGTGGCCTCGACGGCGGCCTGTACTACCCGTGGGACAAGGACGATCAGATTGCCAGCAAGATCCTCGAAATCGAAGGTTTCGATCGCTATCGCGCACCGTTGATCGCCGAACTGGGTGGCATTCAGAGCGATGGCCAGGGCAGCATCCTCACCACCGAGCAGTGCCTGCTCAACCGTAACCGCAACCAGCACCTGGGCAAGGAAGAAGTGACCAGCCGGCTGACCGACTACCTCGGTGCCGAGCAGGTGATCTGGCTGCCCCGGGGCTGCAAGTTCGATGAAACCGATGGCCACGTCGATGATCTGGCGTGTTTCGTGCGCCCCGGCGAAGTGGTGCTGCAATGGACTGACAATCGCGATGATCCGCAGTGGGAAATCTATCAGGAGGCCTACGACATCCTGCGCAGCACCCGCGACAGCCGCGGTCGCGAGCTGATCGTGCACAAGCTGCCGCAACCGGATGTGCTGGAGTGGACTGCCGAAGAGGCTGAAGGCCTGGACCAACTGGACAGCACCCATACCCGTCAGGCCGGGACGAAAATCTGTGCGTCGTACATCAACTACTACGCCGGCAACACCTCCATCGTCGTGCCGCTGTTTGGTGACCGTAACGATCGGGTCGCGCTGGCGACCCTGGCCGAGCTGTTCCCGCGGCACAACATCGTCGGCATCGAAAACTCCCGGGAAATCCTCCTCGGTGGCGGCAACGTCGCGTGCATCACCATGCCGCAATACGCCAGTCAGATGAAAGGAGCGTGATCATGGGCCTGCACAAACTGACTCAAGCGTTGATGCTGGTGCTTGCCCCCCTGTGTGTGCAGGCCGCCGACACCGCCAAACCAGTGGTCAATCTGTACATCTGGGGTGAGTACCTGGCCCCGGATACCCTGAAGAATTTCGAAAAGCAGACCGGTATCCGGGTGGTGGCCGACCATTTCGACTCCCTGGAAACCGTCGAGACCAAGCTGCTGACCGGTCGCAGTGGCTACGATCTGGTGCTCACCGCAGGCCAGCATCTGTCCCGGGCCATCGAAAGCGGCGCGGTGCAGGCCATCGACAAGCAGCAACTGCCGCATTTTGCCGGGGTGGGAGAGGAGTTCCGTCAGCACATGGCAGTGTTCGATCCGGGCAACCGTTACGCCGGGATCTATGCCTGGGGCACCACCGGCGTGGGCTTTCAGGAGCAGGCAGTGAAAAAGCGCTTGCCTGATGCGCCTACCGACAGCTGGGCGATGTTGTTCGATCCGGATGTAGTGTCGAAATTTTCCGATTGCGGGGTCAGCCTGCTCAACGACCCCAATGAAGTATTCGCGGCGGTCATGAAGTACATGGGTCTGGACATCAATCGTCAGAGCCTGGACGACCTGAAGCTGGCGGAGCAGCAACTGGCGAAGATTCGGCCCTACATTCGCTATTTCGACAACGATTTGAACATCAGCGACCTGGCTAACGGTAATACCTGTGTGGCGATGTCGTGGAACGGCAACGTGGCCATCGCCGCCGGCCAGGCCGAGGCGGCGAACAAGCCGTACACGCTCAAGTACCGGATTCCGAAGGAAGGCACGTTGATCTGGTTCGATGCCATGGTCATCCCCAAGGATGCGCCGCATCCTGAGGCGGGTTTGAAGTTGATGGACTACCTGATGACGCCCGAGGTGATCGCGCCGATCACTGACACCATCCATTACGCCAACGCGATTACCGCGGCGGACGGCTTGATTGATCCGGCGATTCGCAATGACCCGGGGACTTATCCGCCGCAGGCAGTTCGTGCTTCGTTGTATAGCAAGAATGACAATGGCAAGGCGTTCAACCGGGCGTTGGTTCGGGCGTTCAGTCGGTTGAAATCCGGGTTGTGACCCTGGCCGGATAATTCATTGATTGGGCTGACGTCTTCGCGGGCAAGCCTCGCTCCTACGGGTTTCG
>NZ_JBSVXG010000260.1:0-7367 GCF_054070595.1 Pseudomonas sp. SDO55104_S430
TACAGGGTTCATCACCGACCTGTAGGAGCGAGGCTTGCCCGCGAAGCGGTTTCAGTCGCGCAGACTGATCACCTGCCAACCACGCTTCTCGGCCTCGGCCCGCAGATTCGGATCCGGATCGACCGCCACCGGGTTCGCCACCTGCTCCAGCAGCGGCAGATCGTTCATCGAGTCGCTATAGAAGTAGCTGTCTTCCAACGAATACCCGGTCTCCTCCAGCCAGCGATTCAGGCGCGTCACCTTGCCTTCGCGGAAGCACGGCACGTCGGTGCTGCGGCCGGTGTAGCGGCCGTCCTGCATTTCGCATTCGGTGGCGATCAGGGTGTCGACGCCCAGGCGCTCGGCGATGGGGCCGGTGACGAAGCGGTTGGTGGCGGTGATGATCACCAGTTTGTCGCCGGCGGCGCGGTGCTTGGCAAGAAGTTCGATGGCCTTGGGCAGCATCAATGGCTCGATGCAGTCGCGCATGTAATCGTTGTGCCAGAGGGCGAGCACGTCCATCTCGGTGCGGCCGAGAATCTCCAGGCAGAAGTTCAGGTAGGCATCGTTATCCAGCTTGCCCGCCAGGTAATCCTGATAGAACTCGTCGTTGCGTGCCTTGTAGGCCACCGGGTCGAGGAAGCCGCGTTCACACAGGTAATCGCCCCAGGCGTGATCGCTGTCGCCGCCCAGCAGGGTGTTGTCCAAGTCGAATAAAGCCAGCCGCATTGCAGTTACTCGCTGAAAAGTCTGTAGAAAGGCGTCCAGAATACGGACTTTTCACCAGAGTGCACATAAGGTAAGACGGCGCGTTGCTGCCTTCACGACCTTTGTGGAACAATGCGGCGACATGCGTTTGCGAGGTTGTTGCCGTGATCGACCCCGATGGTTTTCGTCCTAATGTCGGGATCATTCTTACGAATGATGCCGGCCAGGTCCTATGGGCTCGCCGAATCAATCAAGATGCCTGGCAGTTTCCTCAAGGCGGGATCAACCCCCAGGAGACGCCGGAAGACGCCTTGTACCGCGAGTTGAACGAAGAAGTAGGCCTGGAGCGCGAGGATGTTGAAATACTCGCCTGCACCCGGGGCTGGTTGCGCTATCGTTTGCCGCAACGTCTGGTCAGGACGCACAGCCAACCGCTGTGCATCGGCCAGAAACAGAAGTGGTTTCTCCTGCGCCTGATCTCCAACGAGCAGCGGGTGCGGATGGATTTGACCGGTAAACCGGAGTTCGATGGCTGGCGCTGGGTCAGCTATTGGTATCCGCTGGGCCAGGTGGTGACATTCAAGCGCGAGGTGTATCGGCGCGCCCTCAAAGAGCTTGCCCCGCGCCTTTTAGCGCGCGACTGACGACGGAGTTCGACCCCGAGCCATGCTCAATACGCTGCGCAAGATCGTCCAGGAAGTTAACTCCGCCAAGGATCTCAAGGCGGCGTTGGGGATTATTGTGTTGCGCGTCAAAGAGGCCATGGGCAGCCAGGTCTGCTCGGTCTACCTGCTTGACCCCGAGACCAACCGTTTCGTGCTGATGGCCACCGAGGGCTTGAACAAGCGCTCGATCGGCAAGGTCAGCATGGCGCCCAATGAAGGTCTGGTCGGCCTGGTCGGCACGCGTGAAGAACCCCTGAACCTCGAAAACGCCGCGGATCACCCGCGCTACCGCTACTTCGCCGAAACCGGTGAAGAGCGCTACGCCTCGTTCCTCGGGGCGCCGATCATTCACCACCGCCGCGTCGTCGGCGTGCTGGTCATCCAACAGAAAGAACGCCGCCAGTTCGATGAAGGTGAAGAAGCCTTCCTCGTGACCATGAGCGCGCAGCTCGCCGGCGTTATCGCCCACGCCGAGGCCACCGGTTCCATCCGCGGCCTGGGCCGTCAGGGCAAGGGTATCCAGGAAGCCAAGTTCGTCGGCGTGCCGGGTTCGCCGGGCGCGGCGGTCGGTACCGCGGTGGTCATGCTGCCACCGGCCGACCTGGACGTGGTGCCTGACAAGACCATCACCGACATCGACGCTGAGCTTGGGCTGTTCAAGACCGCCATCGAAGGCGTGCGCGCCGACATGCGTGCGTTGTCCACCAAGCTCGCCAGCCAGCTGCGCCCGGAAGAGCGCGCGCTGTTCGACGTCTATTTGATGATGCTCGACGATGCGGCGCTGGGCAGCGAAGTAACCACCGTGATCAAGACCGGGCAATGGGCCCAGGGCGCCTTGCGTCAGGTGGTGACCGATCACGTCAACCGCTTTGAACTGATGGACGACGAATATCTGCGTGAGCGGGCGTCGGACGTCAAGGACCTGGGCCGCCGGCTTCTCGCCTACTTGCAGGAAGAGCGTCAGCAGAATCTGGTCTATCCGGAAAAAACCATCCTGGTCAGCGAGGAGCTGACACCGGCCATGCTCGGCGAGGTGCCGGAGGGCACGCTGGTCGGACTGGTGTCGGTACTCGGTTCGGGTAACTCGCACGTCGCGATCCTGGCCCGGGCCATGGGCATTCCGACGGTGATGGGCCTGGTCGACCTGCCATACGCCAAGGTCGACGGCATCGAACTGATCGTCGACGGTAACCGTGGCGAGGTGTACACCAACCCGGGCGATGTACTGCGCAAGCAGTTCGCCGAAGTGGTGGAAGAAGAGAAACAGCTAGCCCTGGGCCTCGATTCCCTGCGCGACCTGCCGTGCGTGACCACCGACGGCCACCGCATGCCGTTGTGGGTCAACACCGGCCTGCTGGCGGACGTGGCCCGGGCGCAGAAGCGCGGCGCCGAAGGTGTCGGCCTGTACCGCACCGAAGTGCCGTTCATGATCAACCAGCGTTTCCCGAGCGAGAAGGAACAGCTGGCGATCTACCGCGAACAATTGGCCGCGTTCCACCCGCAACCGGTGACCATGCGTACCCTGGACATCGGTGGTGACAAGGCGCTGTCGTACTTCCCAATCAAGGAAGACAACCCGTTCCTCGGCTGGCGCGGCATTCGCGTCACCCTCGACCACCCGGAAATCTTCCTGGTCCAGACCCGCGCCATGCTCAAGGCCAGCGAAGGCCTGAACAACCTGCGCATTCTGTTGCCGATGATCTCCGGCACTCACGAACTGGAAGAAGCCCTTCACCTGATCCACCGTGCCTGGGGCGAGGTGCGCGACGAAGGTTGCGACGTGCCGATGCCGCCAGTGGGCGTGATGATCGAGATTCCGGCAGCGGTGTACCAGACCAAGGAACTGGCGCGGCAGGTGGATTTCCTGTCCGTCGGCTCCAACGACCTGACCCAGTACCTGCTGGCCGTTGACCGTAACAACCCGCGGGTGGCCGACCTCTACGACTACCTGCACCCGGCGGTGCTGCAAGCGCTGCAAACCGTAGTGCGTGACGCCCATGCCGAAGGCAAGCCGGTGAGCATCTGCGGCGAGATGGCCGGTGATCCGGCGGCGGCGGTGCTGTTGATGGCGATGGGTTTCGACAGCCTGTCGATGAACGCCACCAACCTGCCGAAGGTGAAGTGGATGCTGCGTCAGATCAATCTGAGCAAGTCCAAGGAGTTGCTGGCCGAGTTGATGACCATCGACAATCCTCAAGTTATCCACAGCTCGCTGCAACTGGCGCTGAAAAAACTGGGGCTTTCGAAGATGACCAATCCGGCTTCGGTCAAGGCTGTCTGAGACTGTACCGGCCTCTTCGCGGGCAAGCCTCGCTCCTACAGGGTTTATCACCGTCCTGTAGGAGCGAGGCTCGCCCGCGAAGGCGTCCTAAAGCCTGACCTCAACTTCTCCAAGATGCCCGCCATACGGTCCGAAGCTCCTTTCGACCAGATGCCGTGCCCCGTCCGCCTGCACGATCAGCGCCGTACTCGCCCGAGTTCCATAGCTCTGACTGGCAATGAACACACTCGACAACAACGTCTCCGTGGCCACTCCGACGCCCGTATCCGGCAACTCGGCAAACGGCGCCTGTTGCGAATCCGCCAGCAGATTTAATAATGCCTGCGGCTGCGGATCGTCCAGCACCTCGCTCAACGCGGCTCTGGCCTTGAGCAATTTCGGCCACGGCGTATCCAGCCCCGCATTCGACAGCCCATAAACCCCCGAAGCCAGCATCACCGCTTCCGACTCCCGGGCATTGAAGTGCCAGAGCTCATGAGAGTTGCCCACCAACAGATTAAATCCGCCATATTCCGCAGAACGTGCAACAACTTCGCTCAAATAGTCGTCAATCGGCACCTCTCCGGTAAGAAAGCGCGCCACAAGATCACCGCGTGACTTGCGTCCAACCGGCCGTTGGGGATCGCGGATATTGGTCAGCGCGGCAAACCGCCCGTTCGTGCCGACGCCGAGCCAGGTGCCGCCGGCTTCAAGGTCACGGCCAGCGTAGACCTGCGGCGATTCCGGCCATTGCGCCAGCGGCAGGGTCGGGCGGGCATAGAACTCGTCGCGGTTGGCCGCGACGATCAGCGGCTGGGCATGACCCGGTCGCCAGGCAAAAACAATCAGGCACATAAGGTGGTCCTTGTGTGTTTTTTGCCCACTCTACGCAGTCATCGTGCGGGTATCCATCGCCATCCAGTGGAGCCCGAGGCCATGCATCCGTTACCATGCCGCTCCGGTTTTGGGGATGGGTGGGGAAACCGCATGGAATTTGTGCTCTATCTGGCGCTCGGCGCCTGTGCCGGGGTTCTTGCCGGGCTGTTTGGCGTGGGCGGCGGAATCATCATCGTTCCGGTGCTGGTGTACAGCTTCACCCTGCAGGGTTTCGACCAGTCGATCCTGACCCACCTCGCGGTCGGTACCTCGCTGGCGACCATCATCTTCACTTCGGTCAACGCCGTGCGCGAGCACCACCGGCGTGGCGCCGTGCGCTGGCCGATCTTTATGTGGATGACCGTCGGCATCCTGATCGGTGCCGGGTTCGGCGCCCTCACCGCCGAAGCGATTTCCGGGCCCAACCTGCAAAAAATCATCGGTGTGTTCGCCCTGGTGATCGCCGCGCAGCTGGCGCTGGACGTCAAACCCAAGTCCAGTCGAACCGTGCCGGGCAAACTCGGTCTGACCGTGGCCGGCAGCGTGATTGGCTGGGCCTCGGCGATTTTCGGTATTGGCGGCGGTTCGCTGACCGTGCCGTTCCTGACCTGGCGCAGCGTGCCGATGCAGCAGGCGGTGGCGACCTCCTCGGCCTGCGGCCTGCCGATCGCTTTTGCAAGTGCATTAAGTTTCATGATTCTGGGCTGGCACGATCCGCTGTTACCGGCCCATAGTCTCGGTTTTGTTTATTTGCCGGCGTTGCTGGGCATCGCTCTGACGAGCATGGTGTTTGCCCGCCTCGGCGCGCGACTGGCGCACAGGCTGTCGCCAAAGTTGCTGAAACGGCTGTTTGCCGCTTTGCTGTTCTGCGTCGGCTTGAGTTTCCTGTTCTGACGCACCGCGCAATCCTGGCTTAATCCTCGGGTGGCAGCGTCGCCCGGGCATTTTGAAGATTTGAACGCTTTTAAGGAGTCGCAATGCTGCCTTACCCGCAGATCGATCCGGTGGCCCTGGCCATCGGTCCGCTGAAAATCCACTGGTACGGGTTGATGTACCTGATCGGCATCGGTGGTGCCTGGCTGCTGGCGTCCCGTCGCCTGAACCGCTTCGACCCGACCTGGACCAAGGAAAAGCTCTCCGACATGGTGTTCTGGATGTCGATGGGGGTGATCGTCGGCGGACGTCTGGGCTATGTGCTGTTCTACGATCTGCATGCCTATCTCGCCAACCCGACGCTGATCTTCGAAGTCTGGAAGGGCGGCATGTCGTTCCACGGCGGTTTCATCGGCGTGATGCTGGCGGCGCTGTGGTTCGGCAAGAAGAACAACAAGTCGTTCTTCCAGCTGATGGACTTCGTCGCACCGATGGTGCCGATCGGCCTGGGTGCCGGGCGCATCGGCAACTTCATCAACGCCGAATTGTGGGGCAAGCCGACCGACGTGCCGTGGGCGATGGTCTTCCCGCCTTTCAGCGATCCGGCGCAACTGGCGCGTCACCCGTCACAGCTGTATCAGTTCGCGCTCGAGGGCGTGGCGCTGTTCCTGATCCTGTGGATCTTCTCGCGCAAGCCGCGGCCGACCATGGCGGTGTCCGGCATGTTTGCGATGTTCTATGGCATCTTCCGTTTCATCGTCGAGTTCGTCCGCGTACCGGACGCGCAGCTGGGCTATCTGGCCTGGAACTGGCTGACCATGGGTCAGGTGCTGTGCGTGCCGATGATCCTCGGCGGTCTGTGGCTGATCTGGCTGGCCTATCACCGTGCACCGGCGACGCCTGCGGCAGCCGTATAAATTCGAACCCCGCAGCGAAAGCTGCGGGTTCAAGGAAACAGGTAACTCATGAAGCAATATCTCGATCTGGTCGCCCACGTCATCAAGAACGGCACCAAGCAGGCCAACCGCACTGGCGTGAACACCATCAGCTTTCCCGGCGCGATGCTGCGTTTTGACCTGCAGGAAGGTTTCCCGGCGATCACCACCCGAAAGCTGGCCTTCAAATCGGCCATCGGTGAAATGTGTGGTTTCCTGCGTGGCGTGAACAACGCTGCCGAATTCCGTGCGCTGGGCTGCAAGGTCTGGGACCAGAACGCCAACGAAAACGCCCAGTGGCTGGCCAACCCGTTCCGTCAGGGCGACGACGACCTCGGTGAAATCTACGGCGTGCAATGGCGCAAATGGCCGGCGTACAAGCAGATCCCGCTGAGCAACCCGGCCGCGATCAAGCAGACGCTGGAACAAGGCTATCGCCAGATCGCCGAAGGCGAGGAAGACGCCCAGGCCTACGTGGTGTTGTACAAGGCCATCGATCAGGTGCGCCAGTGCGTCGACACCATCATCAAGGACCCCGGCAGCCGCCGCATCCTGTTCCACGGCTGGAACTGCGCCCAGCTCGATGAAATGGCCCTGCCGCCGTGCCACCTGCTGTATCAGTTCCACCCGAATGTCGAGACCAAAGAGATTTCTCTCACGCTCTACATCCGCTCCAACGACCTGGGCCTGGGCACGCCGTTCAACCTCACCGAAGGTGCCGCGTTGCTGAGCCTGATCGGCCGCCTGACTGGCTACACGCCGCGCTGGTTCACCTATTTCATTGGTGACGCTCACGTCTACGAAAACCACCTGGACATGCTGAATGAGCAGCTCAAGCGCGAGCCGCTAGCGGCGCCGAAACTGGTGATCAGCGATCGTGTTCCGGAGTTTGCCAAGACGGGTGTGTATCAGCCGGAGTGGCTGGAGTTGGTGGAGCCGAGCGACTTCTCGCTGGAAGGCTACGAGCACCATCCGCCGATGACCGCGCCGATGGCGGTCTAACGGCCTACACCGTCCAAACGTGGGAGCGGGCTTGCTCGCGAAAGCGGTGTGTCAGTCGACATTGATATT
>NZ_JBSVXG010000261.1:0-7361 GCF_054070595.1 Pseudomonas sp. SDO55104_S430
ATGGTGTTCCGGAAATTGTGTACACCACAAAACCCTGTGGGAGCGGGCTTGCCCGCGAAGGGCCCCCGCACTGCCGACACAAGACTCAATGTCTGTCATTGCCCTCTAAATCAACACTCAACCACGAGCCAGAAACACATCGGCCAGCAGTTGATTGCGCGGCAATCCCGCCAGATACAGGCGTCGGGCAAAGGCATCGACACTCTCAGGGGCTCCGCAGAGCAGAGCCAGGGTTTGACGGGAAACGAGCCGCAGCTGCGCCAGGGCCGCTGGCAACTCGGCGGAGGTCCACAGCTCGATATCCAGGTTCGGACGGCTGGCCGCCATGGCTTGCAACGGTTTGGCCAGATAATGCTGACTTGCATCATGGGCCAGGTGAATCACGCGGATCGCTCCCTGATGATCATGACGCAACGCTTCGCGCAGCACGCCGAACAAAGGGCCCAACCCGGTACCGGACGCCAACAGCCACAACGGCCGATCGTGCCAGGACGGATCGTAATGCAGAGCGCCGCCGCGCAATTCGCCGAGGCGGATCGGATCGCCGATGTTCAAGCGGCGCGCGGCGTCGCTGAATTCACCGGGCAGGCGGCAATCGAGGTGAAACTCCAGGAAACGGTCGTCCTGCGGCAGGCTGGCGAGGGAATACGGCCGCGCGACATTCCCGGCCCACAACACCAGATGCTGGCCGGCGCTGTAACGCAACGGACGCTCCGGCGTCAGGCGCAAGCGCAGCACGCTGTCGCTCAACCAGTCGACTGCGGTCACTTGTGCCGGGCGCCCGTCCTGCAACGGGTCGAAGGTATGCACATGCAAGTCCTCGACCACCTGACACTGACACGCCAGCCGCCAACCCTGCTGACGCTGCTCCGCGCTCAGGGCATCGGGACGACTGTCGGCCGGCAGGCCATTCACGCATTGCACCAGGCACGCGTGGCAACTGCCGGCGCGACAGCTGTAGGGCACCGCCACGCCATTGTGATTCAGCGCATCGAGCAGATTGCTGCCCGCCGCCACCGACCATTGGCGTTCACCCACACGTAACTCAGGCATCGACGTTTTCCCAGGCAGCCGCACAACGATTTCGCCCATCACGCTTGGCGCGATACAGCGCCTGATCGGCCTGCTGCAGGGCGTCATCGAGATCGTCGCCATGTTCCAGCAGGGTCATGCCGGCGGACAGGCTGAGGTTACGGACATTCAGGCCGATCAACTCGACATCGGTAAACGCGATGCGCAGCCGCTCGCAGCAGGAGGTGAGGCTGTCCGCATCGCAATCAGGCAAGAGCACCACAAATTCTTCGCCACCGTATCGGGCCAGCACATCACCGTCGCGCAGGCAGGCGTTGGCCACACCGGCAAAGGCTTGCAGCACCTGATCGCCAGCTGCGTGACCATGCAGGTCATTGATGCGCTTGAAATGGTCAAGGTCGATGAGCGCCAGGCCATGCACCACACTGGGATCCATCACGTTGAGCTCTCGGGTGGCCAGACGCAGAAAGTGCCGGCGATTGAACAGACCGGTCAATTCGTCGGTGGCCACCAGGTCTTCGAGCTGGCGCATCATCCCGCGCAGTGTGTCCTGGTGGGCCTGCAAGGCAAAGCGGCGCTGGCGCATGCGATGGCGTGTGGCCTGGACATAACCGGCGTAGAGCACCAACCAGACCAACACGATCAACAGCACGCACACCTGCAACGCCGCCAGGGCCGGGTCGGCCAACTGGAAGTGATAACCCTCCCACAGGGTGATCGCACTGAAACTGAAGAACACCAGCATGGCGCAGCGCAGGAACGCGCGTCGGGACAGATGGAACAGCCCGAACAACAGGATCAGCACATAAAAAACCAGGAAGGCCCCGCGGGCGTCATCGAGGTGGGCGATGAGCCAGGTTTGCCAGCCCAGGCCGAGCATCACCTGGGCTTCGGTCAGGCTGGGATCGCCCAGGCGCAGGTTGTAGCCCGAATAGAACACCGCGAACAGCGCCGCCTGGCTGATGACCACCAGCGAACTGCCGACGGCCATGCCCGCCAGCGAATCCTCATAGTGGCCGGTGAAAAACGCCAGCCACACCAACAGCAAAGCCAGGGCATAGGTGCCGGCTGCGAGGGCAAAACGTTTGATCAGCAGACGTTGAATGGCGTTATGGGTCAATCGTTGACTCACCGAATGAAAGGAGGCTGGTAGAGCGTCCTACTCTACAGACCGTATGTCACTTTAGTGGCGTGGCCGATAAATGACCATCCAATTTTCTCCCAAGCCTTACTCCATCCGTGGGGCCATGCGTCATCTATAAGACCAACGATTGACTGCCGGCGGGTGTGCCCTTGAGCGAGGCGCGGTATACTGCCGCGCCTTTTTAGCGTCGCGCCAGCATGCCCGGCGTGCCTTGAAAGGTGCTTGCAACCGACCGATGTACCCAAGCTGCAAGCACCTTATTGAATGTTCCCGTCTTTTAGAGGAGCGCGACTCATGACCGTGATCAAGCAAGACGACCTGATTCAGAGCGTTGCCGACGCCCTGCAGTTCATTTCCTACTACCACCCCGTGGATTTCATCCAGGCGATGCACGAAGCCTACCTGCGCGAAGAATCGCCGGCGGCCCGTGACTCCATGGCGCAAATCCTGATCAACTCGCGCATGTGCGCCACCGGCCACCGTCCGATCTGCCAGGACACCGGCATCGTGACCGTGTTTGTCCGCGTGGGCATGGACGTGCGTTGGGATGGCGCCACCATGGGCCTGGACGACATGATCAACGAAGGCGTTCGTCGCGCCTACAACCTGCCGGAAAACGTCCTGCGCGCTTCCATCCTCGCCGACCCGGCAGGCGCTCGCAAGAACACCAAGGACAACACCCCTGCCGTCATCCACTACTCCATCGTTCCGGGTAACACCGTGGAAGTGGACGTGGCGGCCAAGGGCGGCGGTTCCGAGAACAAATCGAAGATGGCCATGCTCAACCCGTCCGACTCGATCGTCGACTGGGTTCTGAAGACCGTTCCGACCATGGGTGCCGGCTGGTGCCCACCGGGCATGCTGGGCATCGGCATCGGCGGCACCGCCGAGAAAGCCGCGGTCATGGCCAAGGAAGTGTTGATGGAATCCATCGACATTCACGAGCTCAAGGCCCGCGGCCCACAGAACCGCATTGAAGAAATGCGTCTGGAGCTGTTCGAGAAGGTCAACCAGCTGGGCATCGGTGCCCAGGGCCTGGGCGGCCTGACCACCGTCCTCGACGTGAAGATCATGGACTACCCGACCCACGCCGCCTCCCTGCCGGTGTGCATGATCCCGAACTGCGCCGCCACCCGTCACGCACACTTCGTGCTCGACGGTTCCGGCCCGGCTTCGCTGGAAGCGCCACCGCTGGACGCCTACCCGGAAATCGTCTGGGAAGCAGGTCCGTCGGCTCGCCGCGTCAACCTCGACACCCTGACCCCGGAAGAAGTGCAGAGCTGGAAGCCGGGCGAAACCGTCCTGCTCAACGGCAAAATGCTCACCGGTCGCGACGCTGCGCACAAGCGCATGGTCGAGATGCTGAACAAGGGTGAAACCCTGCCGGTAGACCTCAAGGGTCGCTTCATCTATTACGTCGGCCCGGTCGATCCGGTGCGCGAAGAAGTGGTTGGCCCGGCTGGCCCGACCACCGCGACGCGGATGGACAAGTTCACCCGTCAGATCCTTGAGCAAACCGGTCTGCTGGGCATGATCGGCAAATCCGAGCGCGGTCCGACCGCGATCGACGCGATCAAGGACCACAAAGCCGTTTACCTGATGGCAGTGGGCGGCGCGGCTTACCTGGTGGCGCAAGCCATCAAGAAATCCCGCGTGGTGGCGTTCGCCGAACTGGGCATGGAAGCGATCTACGAGTTCGACGTCAAAGACATGCCGGTGACCGTAGCGGTCGATAGCAAAGGCGAGTCGGTACACATCACCGGTCCTGCCATCTGGCAGCAAAAGATCAGTGAAAGCCTGGCGGTAGAAGTGCAGTAAGCATTTCGACCGCCCCGAAAAAGGCGACAGGGGTTATGCCCCTGTCGCCTTTTTTATTACCTGAAATTACCCGATTGCCTTGTGCTGCATCGCACCGGCCCTTATCTGTGGCGGCCGAAAAAAGCGACCAACAGATTTCAACCTGCGGCAGCGTATTCAGGGCGCGTGATGACGGACGGGGCCCATGTTATGGTGCGCCCCCTCCGTACCCCATGTGTAATGCCTGCATGTTTCTGTCCTCCCGCCCCCTGCGCATTGCGCTCTATACACTGTTGATCATCGCCGGCGCCGTCATCGCCGCCACCCTGGCGATGCGCCACACCGTGCGCCAGTCCATGGTCGAAGACGCGGCCCGGGCCAATCAGCAATTGGGTCTGTATGCCACGTCCCTGCATACCCTGATCGATCGCTACCGCACCCTGCCCTCGGTACTGGCGCTGGACCCGCAATTGCGCAACGCGCTCAGGGGCTCGGTCAGTCCCGAACAACAGGATCTGCTGAACCGCAAGCTGGAACAAATCAACGGCGCCGCCGAATCCTCGACCCTGGAATTGCTCGACCGCACCGGTCTTGCCGTCGCCGCCAGCAACTGGCGACTACCCAGCAGCTACGTCGGCCACAACTATGGTTTCCGACCCTACTTCAACCAGACCCGCACCCAGGGCACCGGACGCTTTTATGCCGTGGGGGTGACCAGCGGTATTCCGGGTTATTTCCTGTCCAGCGCGGTGACCAGCGACGATGGGCAGTTTCTCGGCGCCATGGTGGTGAAGCTGGAGTTTCCCGATCTGGAACGGGAATGGAGTCAGGGCAACGACACCCTGCTGGTCAGCGACGCCCGTGGCGTGGTGTTCATCGCCAACCAGCCGGGCTGGCGTTATCGCCTGCTCAAACCGCTGAATGACCAGGATCACAGCGAACTCAAGTCCACCCGCCAGTACGACAAACAGCCGCTGACACCGCTGGAATATCAGTCGCTGCGCCACTTCGACGAAAACAGCGAGCTGGCCCGCGTACAAGGCCCGAACGGTCAGGCGGATTACCTCTGGGAATCCCTGCCACTGGCGGCCGAAGGCTGGACATTGCACCTGCTGCGCCGCCCGCAGGTGGCGTTCGAAGACAGTCGCAACGCCGCGCTGGCCGCCGCCGGCCTGTGGCTGACGCTGGTGTTCCTGCTGCTGTTCCTCAACCAGCGCTGGCGCCTGGCGAAAATGCGCCAGCGCAGCCGCGAGGAACTCGAACAGTTGGTGGAAGAACGCACCCGCGACCTGCGCACCGCCCAAGAGGGATTGGTGCAGTCGGCCAAGCTGGCCGCCCTCGGACAGATGTCGGCTGCCTTGGCCCATGAGATCAATCAGCCGCTGACCGCGCAGCGCATGCAACTGGCCACCTTGCGCCTGCTGCTCGATCACGGCCGCGTCGATGAAGCCTACGCGGCACTCAAACCGGTGGACGAAATGCTGACCCGCATGGCCGCCCTCACCGGTCACCTGAAAACCTTCGCCCGCAAAAGCCCCAGCGGCTTGCGCGAGCGCCTCGACCTGGCGGCGGTGGTCGATCAATCACTGCAACTGCTCGACACCCGTCTGCGCGATGAACAGGTCAGCACCGTGCTGCACTTGACCCGCCCAGCCTGGGTGCGCGGCGATGCGATCCGTCTGGAGCAGGTGCTGATCAACCTGCTGCGCAATGCAATGGATGCGATGCAGGACAAACCCTGCAAGCGCCTGGAAATCCGCCTCGAAGCCGACGAGCAGATCTGGCGCTTGAGCGTCATCGACAATGGCAGCGGTATCGCCGAAGAAAACCTGCCGAAGGTGTTCGATCCGTTTTTCACCACCAAGCCGGTGGGTGATGGACTGGGTATCGGCTTGGCGGTGTCTTTCGCTATCGTGCATGAATCGGGCGGACGCCTGACGGCCGATAATCATGGCAACGGCGCGGTGTTTGCCATGACCCTGCCCATCGATCTGGAGGCCCACGGTTAATGCTCAACTCAGTGATGGTGGTCGACGACGAAAGCAGCATTCGCAGCGCCGTTGAGCAATGGCTGAGCCTGTCGGGGTTCGAGGTGCAGTTGTTCAGTCGCGCCGAGGAATGCCTGGCGCAGTTGCCCAGGCATTTTGCCGGGGTGATTCTCAGCGACGTGCGCATGCCCGGCATGAGCGGTCTGGAACTGTTGGCCGAAATCCAACGGCGCGATGCCGACCTGCCTGTGATCCTGCTGACCGGCCACGGCGACGTGCCGATGGCGGTCGATGCCATGCGCGATGGCGCCTACGACTTCCTGGAAAAACCCTTCAGCCCCGAAACCTTGCTCGGCAGTCTGAACCGCGCGCTGGAAAAGCGCCGGCTGGTCCTGGAAAACCGCGCTCTGCACGAACAGGCCGACAATCGCGCCAAGCTCGATGCCACGCTGCTGGGCGTGTCCCGCGGCCTGCAAACTCTGCGCGGTCAGGTGCTGGACCTGGCGGCGCTGCCGGTCAATGTGTTGATTCGGGGCGAAACAGGTAGCGGCAAGGAGCTGGTTGCCCGCTGCCTGCACGACTTCGGCCCCCGTGCCGACAAACCCTTCGTCGCCCTGAACTGCGCGGCGATCCCCGAGCAATTGTTCGAGGCCGAGCTGTTCGGCCATGAGACCGGGGCCTTTACCGGCGCCCAGGGCAAGCGCATCGGCAAGCTCGAATACGCCGACGGCGGCACGCTGTTTCTCGATGAAATCGAAAGCATGCCCCTGGCGCAGCAGGTGAAATTGTTGCGGGTGTTGCAGGAACAGAAGCTCGAACGCCTGGGGTCGAACCAGAGCATTCGCGTCGACCTGCGGATCATCGCCGCGACCAAGCCGGACTTGCTCGACGAAGCCCGGGCCGGGCGTTTTCGCGAAGACCTGGCCTACCGCCTGACCGTCGCTGAACTGCGCCTGCCGCCGTTGCGTGATCGGCGCGAGGATATTCCGCTGCTGTACGAGTCCTTCGCCCGCAATGCCGCCGAGCGTCTGGGCCGAAGCTTTTTCGCCCCTGAGCGGCCCGCAGTTGAGTCACCTGCTGAGCCACGACTGGCCGGGCAATGTCAGGGAGCTTGCGAACATGGCCGAGCGTCAGGTACTGGGGCTTGGCGAGCCGGTGCCGGACGGTATCGAGCCGGGACAGTCGCTGGCGGCGCAGCAGGAAGCCTTCGAAGCCCAGTGCCTGCGCTCGGCGCTGACCCGGCACAAGGGTGACATCAAGGCGGTGCTGGAAGAACTGCAACTGCCGCGTCGGACCTTCAATGAAAAGATGCAGCGGCATGGGTTGAGTCGGGAGATGTTTTTGTAGTGACCGAGCGGGCCTCATCGCGGGCAAGCCCGCTCCCACAATGACCGAGTTGC
>NZ_JBSVXG010000262.1:0-7311 GCF_054070595.1 Pseudomonas sp. SDO55104_S430
GGTTTATGAACACCACAAAACCCTGTGGGAGTGGGCTTGCCCGCGATGAGGCCCGACCAGGCACCCCAAGACTCAACCCCAAAAAGGAAGTCCCCCATGACCAGCACCGCCCAGCACAGTCAGGTAGTCCAGAAGCAATTCGGTGAGCAGGCCGCCGCCTACCTGAGCAGCGCCGTCCACGCTCAAGGCACCGAATTCGCTCTGCTACAGGCTGAAGTGGCAGGCAAGGGCGATGCCCGGGTGCTGGACCTGGGTTGTGGTGCCGGTCACGTGAGTTTTCAGGTGGCGTCTCTGGTCAAAGAAGTGGTGGCCTACGACCTGTCGCAGCAGATGCTCGACGTGGTGGCCGCTGCGGCCGTCGACCGGGGCCTGAGCAACGTGTCTACGGTCAATGGCGCAGCCGAGCGCCTGCCGTTCGCCGACGGCGAGTTCGACTTCGTGTTCAGCCGTTACTCGGCCCACCACTGGAGCGATCTCGGTCTGGCCCTGCGGGAAGTGCGTCGGGTGTTGAAGCCGGGCGGCGTGGCGGCGTTCATCGACGTGTTGTCACCGGGTAGCCCTCTGTTCGACACTTACCTGCAAAGCGTCGAAGTGCTGCGCGACACCAGTCACGTGCGCGATTATTCCGCCGGCGAGTGGTTGCGTCAGGTCAGCGAAGCGGGGCTTCATACCCGCAGCACCAGCCGTCAACGCCTGCGCCTGGAGTACAACTCTTGGGTCGAGCGCATGCGCACACCGCAGGTGATGCGTGCGGCGATCCGCGAATTGCAGCAGTCGATGGGCAACGAAGTACGCGATTATTTTGAGATTGAGGCCGATGGTTCGTTCAGTACCGATGTGCTGGTGCTGATGGCCGAGCGATAAGCGACAAGAGCCAGCGATAGAATTTTTCCGGGCGCGCCTGCGGGCGCACCGACTGATGACATGAGGAAAGCATGAGCAAGCAGATTCTGATTCTCCCAGGCGACGGTATTGGTCCGGAAATCATGGCCGAAGCGGTCAAGGTGCTGGAAGTGGCCAACGACAAGTTCGCCCTGGGCTTCGAACTGAGCCACGACGTGATCGGTGGCGCCGCCATCGACAAGCACGGCGTGCCGCTGGCCGATGAAACCCTGGAACGCGCCCGCGCTGCCGATGCCGTGCTGCTGGGCGCCGTGGGCGGCCCGAAATGGGACACCATCGAGCGTGACATCCGTCCTGAGCGCGGTCTGCTGAAAATCCGTGCGCAACTGGGCCTGTTCGGCAACCTGCGTCCGGCGATCCTGTACCCGCAACTGGCCGAGGCTTCCAGCCTGAAGCCGGAAATCGTCTCCGGCCTGGACATCCTGATCGTTCGCGAGCTGACCGGCGGTATCTACTTCGGTGCGCCACGCGGCACCCGTACCCTGGAAAACGGCGAGCGCCAGTCCTACGACACCCTGCCGTACAGCGAAAGCGAAATCCGTCGCATCGCCCGTGTCGGTTTCGACATGGCCATGGTGCGCAACAAGAAGCTGTGCTCGGTGGACAAGGCCAACGTCCTGGCGTCCAGCCAGCTGTGGCGTGAAATCGTCGAGCAAGTGGCCAAGGACTACCCGGAAGTCGAACTGAGCCACATGTACGTCGACAACGCCGCCATGCAACTGGTGCGCGCGCCGAAGCAGTTCGACGTGATCGTCACCGACAACATGTTCGGCGACATCCTGTCCGACCAGGCCTCGATGCTCACCGGTTCCATCGGCATGCTGCCGTCGGCGTCCCTGGACACCAACAACAAGGGCATGTACGAGCCTTGCCACGGTTCCGCGCCGGACATCGCAGGCCAGGGCATCGCCAACCCGCTGGCGACCATTTTGTCGGTATCGATGATGCTGCGTTACAGCTTCAGCCAGCAGGCTGAGGCCGATGCCATCGAGAAAGCCGTCAGCCTGGTGCTGGATCAGGGCTTGCGCACGGGCGACATCTGGTCGACCGGTTGTACCAAAGTCGGTACGCAGCAAATGGGTGACGCAGTAGTCGCCGCGCTGCGGAATCTGTAATCTCTCGGGCCCGCTGCGATTTTCACCCCCGAAAGCAGCGGCCCACTTTTCAAGAAGGTGTAGTTGCGATGAAACGTGTAGGTCTGATCGGTTGGCGCGGTATGGTCGGTTCCGTGCTCATGCAGCGGATGCTGGAAGAGCAGGATTTCGATCTTATCGAGCCGGTGTTTTTCACCACTTCCAATGTCGGTGGCCAAGGCCCGTCCGTGGGCAAGGACATTGCTCCGCTCAAGGACGCTTACAGCATTGAAGAGCTGAAAACCCTTGACGTGATTCTGACCTGCCAGGGTGGCGACTACACCAGCGAAGTGTTCCCCAAGCTGCGCGAAGCCGGCTGGCAGGGTTACTGGATCGACGCCGCTTCCAGCCTGCGCATGCAGGATGACGCCGTCATCGTTCTGGATCCGGTCAACCGCAAGGTCATCGACCAGCAGCTGGACGCCGGTACCAAGAACTACATCGGCGGCAACTGCACCGTCAGCCTGATGCTGATGGGCCTGGGCGGTCTGTTCGAAGCCGGTCTGGTGGAGTGGATGAGCGCCATGACCTATCAGGCGGCCTCCGGTGCCGGCGCGCAGAACATGCGTGAGCTGATCAAGCAGATGGGTGCTACCCACGCGTCCGTCGCCGATCAACTGGCCGATCCTGCCAGCGCGATCCTCGACATCGACCGTCGTGTGGCCGAAACCATGCGTAGCGACGCGTACCCGACCGAAAACTTCGGCGTACCGCTGGCCGGCAGCCTGATCCCTTGGATCGACAAGGAATTGCCGAACGGCCAGAGCCGTGAAGAGTGGAAAGCCCAGGCCGAGACCAACAAGATCCTCGGTCGTTTCAAGAGCCCGATCCCGGTGGACGGCATCTGCGTACGTATCGGCGCCATGCGCTGCCACAGCCAGGCGCTGACCATCAAGCTGAACAAAGACGTGCCGATGGCCGATATCGAAGGTCTGATCAGCCAGCACAACCCTTGGGTCAAGCTGGTGCCGAACAACCGTGATGTCAGCATCCAGGAGCTGAGCCCGAACAAGGTCACCGGCACCCTGAACATCCCGGTTGGCCGTCTGCGCAAGCTGAACATGGGTTCGCAGTTCCTCGGCGCCTTCACCGTTGGCGACCAGCTGCTGTGGGGCGCGGCCGAACCGCTGCGTCGCATGCTGCGGATTCTGCTCGAGCGTTGATAGACTGAAGCCATGAAAGAACCCGCGCCTTGAGAGAGGTGCGGGTTTTTTTATTCCCACCCACCCGGTAAAGTGCCGCTCCCCCCGTTTCGCCAGAGGTAGAACCATGACCCAGTCCTTTGATATCGCCGTGATCGGCGCCACCGGTACTGTCGGCGAAACGCTGGTACAGATTCTCGACGAACGCGACTTTCCCGTCGGCAACCTGCACCTGCTGGCCAGCAGCGAATCCGCTGGCAGCTCGGTGCTGTTTCGCGGCAAGAACGTGCGGGTGCGGGAGGTCGATGAGTTCGACTTCGCCAAGGTGCAACTGGTGTTCTTCGCCGCCGGTCCGGCGGTAACCCTGAGTTTCGCTTCGCGCGCCACGGCGGCCGGTTGCTCGGTCATTGATCTGTCCGGCGCCTTGCAGGCCGATCAGGCGCCGCAGGTGGTGCCGGAAGCCAATGTCCAGGTGCTGGAAGGCCTGAAAAAGCCGTTCCTGCTCAGCAGTCCCAGCCCGTCGGCCACTACGCTGGCGGTGGTTCTCGCGCCATTGATGGGTTTGCTCGATTTGCAACGCATCAACCTGACGGCGAGCCTGGCGGTATCAACCCAAGGCCGCGAGGCCGTGACCGAGCTGGCGCGGCAGACCGCCGAACTGCTCAACATGCGTCCGCTGGAGCCGAAGTTCTTCGATCGACAGATGGCTTTCAACCTGTTGGCCGAAGTAGGCAAGCCGGACGAACAAGGCCATACGCTGCTGGAAAAACGCCTGGTGCGTGAGCTGCGTCAGGTCATGGCGCTGCCTTCCTTGAAGATTTCTGTCACTTGCATTCAAGCCCCGGTGTTTTTTGGCGATAGCTTTAGCGTGACTCTGCAATCGGCCGGCGAAATCGACCTGGCGAAAGTCAACGCTGCGCTGGAAGACGCTCCGGGTATCGAACTGGTCGAAGCCGGCGATTACCCGACCCCGGTCGGGGATGCGGTAGGGCAGGATGTGGTCTACGTTGGTCGGGTGCGTCATGGTATCGACGACCCGTCGGAACTAAACCTGTGGCTGACGTCAGATAACGTACGCAAAGGCGCTGCGCTCAACGCTGTGCAGCTGGCCGAATTGTTGATAAAAGACAGGCTGTAAAAGATACTTGGCAACAATTTTTCGAATGGTTCCGGGGGGCGCATCTGCCTTGCGGCAGCGGCAATCAATACCTTCTCGCTGGCCGAGGAATGTTCAAACTAAGGATGAGCTATGGTTCAAGTTCGCAAACTGGTGTTAGCAATAGCGGCCGCCTCGGCGCTGTCCTCCGGTATGGCGCATGCCCTCGGGCTCGGGGAACTGACCCTGAAGTCTGCGCAGAACCAGCCGCTGGTGGCGGAAATCGAGTTGCTCGACGTCAAGGAACTCACCGCTGCCGAAGTGGTGCCGAGCCTGGCTTCCCCTGAAGATTTCGCCAAGGCGGGCGTCGACCGCCAGGCGTTTCTCAATGACCTGACGTTCACCCCGGTGCTCAACCCCGGTGGCAAAAGCATCCTGCGTGTAACTTCCAGCAAACCGCTGTCCGAACCGATGGTCAAATTCCTGGTTCAGGTGATGTGGCCCAACGGTCGTCTGCTGCGCGATTACAGCGTGCTGCTCGATCCGTCCAAATTCTCCCCGCAAACCGCTGAAGCGGCTGCGCAGCCGACGCCTCAGACCGGCACCACGCCGGTCACCGGTGCGACCAAGCCGACGCAGTACACCACCACGCCGCGCGATACCCTGTGGGAAATCGCCGCGAAGGCGCGTAATGGCGGTTCGATCCAGCAGACCATGCTGGCCATCCAGGCGCTGAACCCGGATGCGTTCATCGACGGCAACATCAACCGCATGAAAACCGGTCAGGTCCTGCGCCTGCCGGATCAGACGCAAAGCACCAGCCTGCCGCAACCCAAGGCGATCGCCGAAGTGGCCGCGCAGAACACCGCGTGGCGCCAGGGCCGTCGTTATGTGGCCAAGCCGGGCACGGGGCAGCAGCAACTCGACGCCACCAACCGTGGCCGTGGTGACGCGCCGTCGACCCAGGCCGCTCGGGATAACCTCAGCCTGGTTTCTGCCCAGACCGGTGCCCGTGGCAAGGGCGCGGCCGGGGATGCCAAGGCCTTGAGCAACAAGCTGGCGGTCACTCAGGAAAGCCTCGACACGACCCGTCGTGACAACGAGGAACTGAAAAGCCGCATGACCGATCTGCAAAGCCAGCTGGACAAGCTGCAGCGCCTGATCGAGCTGAAGAACAATCAATTGGCCAAGTTGCAGGCCGAAGGCGCCGCAGGTGCTCCGGCGGCCACGCCAGCCCTTGCCGCAGCGACGGCTCCGGCGATCTCCGCTGAACTGGCCGCCGCACCTGCGACAACGCCTGCCGAACCTGCACCTGCAACTCCGGCGCCAGCTGCGGCCGCTCCTGAGACTGCACCGGCTCCGGCCGAACAACCGGTGGAACCGACACCGGCCGCCAATGACGAGCAGTCTTTCAACGAATTGCTGACCAATCCTTGGCTGTTGGGTCTGGCCGGTGGTGGGGTCGTGGTGGCAGCGCTGTTGCTGCTGTTGCTGGCTCGTCGTCGCAAAGCCCAGCAGGAAGCCGAGAAACACCTGCGCATGGCCCGTGCCCTGGCCGAAGAACAGGCGTTTTCTGCGGATCTCGATCTGCCGGAAAGCAGTTTCGAAGGCCTGGAAGTGCCGCCGCCAAGCGTGAAACTCGCTACCGCGCCGGCTCCAGAAACCGCAGCTGCTCCTGCACCAGCTCCGGTGGTTGCCCCGGTGGTCATGACCACGCCAATCGCCGCACCGCTGGTAGCACCTGCCGCCGAACGTTCCAGCGATGTACTGGGCCAGGCTCAGTCGCACATCGACGCCGGTCGTCTGAACCAGGCCGCCGCGCTGCTGGAGGAGGGCGTCAAACTGGAGCCGCAGCGCAGTGATGTGCGCCTGAAGCTGATGGAAGTCTACGGGCAGCAGGGCGACCGCGACGCATTCGTCACCCAGGAGCGTCAGTTGGTGGCCAACGGCGATAACTACGCCCAGGTCGAAAAGCTGAAGAGCCGTTTCCCGGCCATGGCCCTGGTCGCCGCCGGTGGCATCGCCGCTGCGGCCGCCGCTGCCGAGCTGGATGCGCAGTACGTCAAGGATCTGCTGCTGGACGAGCCGGAAGCTTCGGAAGAGCCGCTGCAAGAGCCGCTGCAAGAGCTGCCGCAAGAACCGCAGGAGCCAGCCCCGCTTGATGACGATTTCGACAGCGCCTTCGATCTGAGCCTGGATGACCTGGACAACATCACTCCGGTTGCTGCGGAGCCTGAAGTTCCAGAAGCCGCTGCTCCCGAGGCCGATGCACCCGCTTCAGAGCCCGAAGCGGCGACGCTGGACGAACTGGAAGATTTCCCGCTGGACGACGATCTGAGCTTTGATTCGGTCCTGCAACAACAGACTGAAATCCGCGAAAATCTCGACGACCTGTCGGAATTCGATCTGGACATGGACCTCGGTGCCGAGCCTTCGCCGGCGATCCTGGCCGAAGACGATTTCCTGCTGAGCCTGGATGACGATGTCAAGGATCTGCCTGCTGCCGAAACCCCGGCTGCTTCGGCGGCTCCGGAAGTTACCCTGGATGACCTGGACCTGCCGGCTGATTTCGACTTGTCCCTGGCGGACGAGATGGAGACTCCAGCGGAGCCGGACGCGTTTGCCGCCGAGCTGGACGATGTCAATGCCGAGCTGGATCGCCTGTCCCAGAGCATCAGCGAACCGACCTTCACCGTCGACGACGCCCTGGCGACAGTCAACGACGAGCCGGAATTCGATTTCCTGTCCGGCACCGACGAAGTCGCCACCAAGCTCGATCTGGCCCAGGCCTACATCGACATGGGCGACGAAGACGGCGCCCGCGACATCCTCAATGAGGTGGTGAACGAGGGTGACGCCGGTCAGAAGACCGAAGCCAAGGAAATGCTTTCGCGTCTGGCTTGAGTGGGTTGATGCAAGCAAAACGGCAGCCGGTGAGGCTGCCGTTTTTGTTTGTGCCGTTGGCTTGGGGGGTTCTGGCTGATCGCCTTCGCGGGCAAGCCTCGCTCCTACAGGATTTGTGGTTTACATGGATTTA
>NZ_JBSVXG010000263.1:0-7100 GCF_054070595.1 Pseudomonas sp. SDO55104_S430
CGATGGGGTTTTGTCATTCCGCACAGACGTCAGCTGGTACACCATCGCGAGCAGGCTCGCTCCCACAGGGTTTTGTGTTTGCAGGATGGCTACGGCTTGTTGGGTATGCCGTACTTGCGCAACCGATGGGCGATGGCGGTATGGGAGGTTTGCAGGCGGCTGGCCAGTTGCCGGGTCGAGGGATAGCTGACGTAGAGTTTTTCCAGCAGGGTCTTCTCGAAGTCATCCATCGCCTGTTCCAGGCTGTCGACCTCGTGATCGCTCTGGCGCGCCACCGAAGTGCCGGCGATGTCGAGATCGCCGATATCCACCAGACTGCTTTCGCAAATGGCCGCGGCGCGGAAGATCACGTTCTGCAGCTGACGTACGTTGCCCGGCCAGTGGTTGCCGAGCAGTGCCGGATAAGTGCCCGGCGCCAGGCGACAGACCGGGCGCTGGATCTGCGCGCAGGCCTGCTGCATGAAATAGCGCGCCAGCAGCAGAATGTCCTGGCCACGCTCGCGCAGCGGCGGGACTTCGACGTTCAGCACGTTGAGGCGGTAGAACAGGTCTTCGCGGAACAGCCCTTCGCTGACCATCTTTTCCAAGTCGCGGTGGGTGGCGCTGAGGATGCGCACGTTGACCTTCACTTCGCGATCGCCGCCGACCCGACGGAAGCTGCCATCGTTAAGAAAGCGCAGCAACTTGGCCTGCAAGTACGGCGACATCTCGCCAATCTCATCGAGAAACACCGTGCCCTGGTTGGCCAGTTCCATCAGCCCCGGCTTGCCGCCCCGTTGTGCGCCGGTAAAGGCGCCGGGGGCGTAGCCGAACAGTTCGCTTTCGGCGAGGTTCTCCGGCAATGCCGCGCAGTTCAGCGCCAGAAACGGCGAGTTATGCCGCGTGCTGATGGCGTGGCAGGCGCGGGCCACCAGCTCCTTGCCGGTGCCGGTTTCGCCCTGGATCAACAGTGGTGCATCAAGGGCCGCCACCCGTTGTGCGCGAATCTTGAGGTTGCGGATTACCGGCGATTCGCCCAATAACGAATCAAAGCCTTCGGCGTGGTCGTGGTGCAGCGCGGATAGACGCTCGCCGATGCGGTTCGGTTGATACAGGGTCAGCAGGGCGCCGGCATCGGTAATCGGCGTGGCGTCCAGCAACAGCGTCTGGCCGTTGAGGGTGATTTCCCGCAGCGGCAAACGGAAACCGTGTTCGAGCAACGTGTCGAGCAAGGCAGGATCGGCAAACAGATCGGCCACGCTTTCACCGGCGGGTTCCCGACCATACAGGGCGATCAGCGCCGGGTTGGCCAGCAGTACCTTGCCGTCGCTGTCCAACGCCAGAACAGGATCGGTCATTGCCGCGAGCAACGCATCGAGCTGCAAATGGCGACGCTGGCCGGGCAGGATGTCCACCACCGTCATCGCCTGCACGCCGCGCACGCTGAGCAGGGCATCGCGCAGCTCTTCGAGGACTTCCGGGCTCAGGGTCGGGGCGTCGATATAGACGTTGGGTGGAACCATTTCCACCGCATCCAGGTTGAGATTGCGTCCACCGAGCAAGGCCAGGACTTCCTGGGTAATACCGACTCGGTCGATGAAGCTGACGTGGATACGCATGGGGCGGTTTCGGGTTCTGCAGTGCGGAGGGTGGCAAGTATGCCTTGGGGCGGGCGATTGGTGAAATCCTGCGCGGTCTTCACCGGCAATAGTTTCCCTCCCTTGTGGGAGCGAGCCTGCTCGCGATGCGGCATAACAGGCAAACCAAAACTCAAGGCAAACAAAAAGGCCCCGAGGTTCACACCCCGGGGCCTTTTGCATTGCAGTGAGCTTTAAGCCGCTTTTGCTTCCGGCTGGCTCAGGGAGCGGTTCAGCGCGCTGAACAGGGCCTTGAAGCTGGCGGTGGTGATGTTTTCGTCGATGCCGACGCCGTGCACCGCACGCTCACCGTTCACACGCAGTTCAATGTAGGCCGCCGCCTTGGCATTGGTGCCCGAGCCGATGGCGTGTTCGTTGTAGTCCATGATTTCCACCGGAATCGGCAGACCAGCCACCAGTGCTTCCAGGGCGCCGTTGCCCTTGCCGCGCCAGTGCAGGTTGGTTTCGCCCTGGCCTTGGCTGGCGACTTCCACTTCGACGGCGCTGTGGCCGTTTTCTTCTTGCAGACGATGGCTGACCAGCGCGTAAGGCGCGTTGGCTTGCAGGTACTCGCTGTGCAAAAGCGAATGGATCTGCTGAGCGGTCATTTCCAGGCCCAGGCGATCTGTTTCACGCTGCACGACCTGGCTGAACTCGATCTGCATGCGACGCGGCAGGCTGATGCCGTATTCCTGCTCCAGCAGGTAGGCGATGCCGCCCTTGCCCGACTGGCTGTTGACGCGGATCACCGCCTCGTAGCTGCGGCCGATGTCGGCCGGGTCGATCGGCAGGTACGGCACTTCCCACAAGGCATCCGGTTTCTGCTGGGCGAAGCCCTTGCGGATCGCATCCTGGTGGGAGCCGGAGAATGCGGTGTGAACCAGGTCGCCGACGTACGGGTGACGTGGGTGCACCTGGATCTGGTTGCACTCTTCGACGACCTTGCGCACGCCGTCGATGTCGGAGAAGTCCAGCTCAGGGTTCAGGCCCTGGGTGTACATGTTCAGTGCCACGGTCACCAGGTCGACGTTACCGGTACGCTCGCCGTTGCCGAACAGGCAGCCTTCAACGCGGTCGGCGCCGGCCATCAGGCCCAGCTCGGTGGCGGCAACGCCGGTGCCACGGTCGTTGTGGGTGTGCAGGCTGATGATCACGCTGTCACGACGATTGATGTTACGGCCGAACCATTCGATCTGGTCGGCATAGATGTTCGGGGTCGCGCATTCCACGGTGGCCGGCAAGTTGAGGATCATCTTGCGCTCTGGCGTCGGGTTCCAGACCTCGATCACCGCATCGCAGACTTCCTTGGCGAATTCCAGCTCAGTGGCGCTGAAGGTTTCCGGGGAGTACTGGAAGGTCCACTCGGTTTCAGGCTGCTGGGCGGCGTATTTGACGAACAGCTTGGCCGCGCTCACGGCGATTTCCTTGATCCCGTCCTTGTCCTGGTTGAAGACAATGCGGCGGAAGGAAGGGGAGGTGGCGTTGTACAGGTGAACGATGGCTTTTTTCGCGCCGCGCAGGGATTCGAAAGTACGCTCGATCAGGTCTTCACGGCCCTGGGTCAGCACCTGGATGGTGGTGTCGTCCGGGATGTGCTTGTCTTCGATCAGGGTACGCACGAAGTCGAAGTCGGTTTGCGAAGCGGCCGGGAAGGAGGCTTCGATTTCTTTGACGCCCACCTGCACCAGGGTTTTCCAGAAGCGCAGCTTCTTGACGGCGTCCATGGGCTCGATCAGCGACTGGTTGCCGTCACGCAGGTCGGAGCTGCACCAGATCGGCACGGAGGTGATGGTTTTCGACGGCCAGGTGCGATCCGGCAGGTTGATAGTCGGGAACGGGCGGTATTTCGAAGACGGGTCTTTGAGCATGGTCATGGGGAAATCCTTATTGTGTGGGCCGAAAAAAGGCGGCCTGCCGGTGGATCAATGTTCTGGATAACGCGTGAGACGAGGTGCCGCGATTCAGCCCGGCAGTCGTGCGCTGACAAGGCACAAGCTGCGATGCTGACGGAGCTGGATGAGGGTGTGAGAGGTTTTCATGCCTTCAACCCTAACCTTGAGGGGGGAGGATGGCAAGCAGTCAGAAAAAATTGGGAGAAGTTCTGCTTTTGATGTGATTGTCGCGATTTGATCGCGCATATCGGGGTGCGGGGCGTGAATGATTGCGCTGATGGTTGAGCGTCAGCAATCCAGATTCGGGGTGATGCCACTGGCCTCTTCGCGAGCAAGCCCGCTCCCACAGGGGGCAGCGGTGTATGCAAAATCTGTTTACACCACCGGTCACTGTGGGAGCGGGCTTGCCCGCGAAGAGGCCCTCAGCCACATCGCAAAATTATGGCTGGAAAGCCCCAATGAATATCGCCGGATCCACCCGCGCATCGTTCAGGCTGACATTCCAGTGCATGTGCGGCCCCGTCGCCCGGCCGGTCGCGCCGACCTTGCCAACCACCGCACCGCGCGCCAGTTGCTGGCCGACCTTCACATCGATTTTCGACATATGGCAGAACATGCTGATAAAGCCCTGGCCGTGGTCGACGAACACCGTGTTGCCATTGAAGAAGTAATTGCCGATCAGGATCACCTTGCCCGCCGCCGGGGTCTTGATCGGGGTGCCGGCGGGCACGGCGAAATCCAGGCCCGAGTGGGGATTGCGCTCTTCGCCGTTGAAGAAGCGGCGCACGCCGAACTTGCTCGACAGCGGCCCGTTGACCGGCTTGTCCAGCAGCAGGTTGCTCGGCGTATTCGGGCTGAAGGTGCGGTAGGCGGCGACCTGCTCAGCCAGCTCGCGTTCGATGCGCTTGAGATTGTCCTGGTTCGGATTGACCTGTTGGGTGTTTTTCAGCGTGATGCGCTGTTCCGGGTATTTCTTGTTGCCGACAGTGAAACCCAGGTTACGGCCACCGCTGCTGATGGACTGTGCGCCCGGCTTGACCGTCAACGGCACACCGACAATCGCCAGCCAGTTGTTCTGCTCCTTGACCACCAGCACCGGTTTGCCCTGATAGCTGGCCTTCGGAGCTTGCGCTGAGCTGCCCAGATCCACCACGGCCACACCGCCCGGCACCGGTTTGTTCAACAGGCGCGTGATGTAGCTGTCAGCGTGGGCATTGAACGTCAGGCACAACAACATAAGCGAAGCTAAAAAGCGCGGCATGGATCAATCCAGTAAAGAAAGGGTGACAGGTGTCAGGTGATTGTCTTCGACCCGCACTTGCAGTTCGCCTTCACCCAGCTTGGCCTTCAGGCGCTGGCCGTTATGGGTTTGCGCGGCGCTGCGAATCGCGTTGCCGCGCTCGTCCAGCAAAATGCTGTAACCACGGCCGAGGGTCGCCAGCGGGCTGACCACATGCAGGGTCTGCATCTGGCTGTGCAATTGCAGGCGACGGTTTTTCAGGCCTTCGCGCATGGCGCGGGGCAGGCGTTCGGCGAGGCTGTCGAGGCGCTGGCGCAGCATCGCCAGTTGCCGGCCCGGATGCTGCCCGGCCAGGCGGGTGTCCAGGCGGATCAAGCGTTCGCGACGGGTGTTCAGGTTGCGCTCGAAAGCGCGGCGCAGGCGCATGTCCAGATCGTCCAAGCGCTGCGCTTGTTGGCGCAGGCGTTCGCCGGGATGGCGCAGGCGCCGGGAAATGCCTTCCAGACGCAGCCGATCGCGCATCAGGCGGTCGCGCATGCGCATCACCAGCCGACGGTGCAGGCTCTCGACCCGGCGCACCAGGTCGCTGGAGTCCGGGGCCAGCAGTTCGGCGGCGGCGGAAGGGGTTGGGGCGCGGACGTCGGCGACGAAGTCACTGATCGACACGTCGGTTTCGTGGCCGACGGCGCTGACGATCGGTGTCACGCAGGCGTCCACGGCGCGGGCCACGGCTTCTTCGTTGAAACACCAGAGGTCTTCGAGCGAACCGCCGCCACGGGCCAGGATCAAGGCGTCGAAGCCACGGGCGTCCGCCAGTTTCAGGGCGCGGACGATTTGCGCGGTGGCTTCGCGGCCCTGTACGGCGGTGGGGATCAATGTCAGTTGCACCTGGGGTGCGCGACGCCGGAACACACTGATGATGTCGCGGATCACCGCGCCGGTGGGCGAGCTGATGATGCCGATGCGTTGCGGATGCGCCGGCAGCGGCACTTTGCGTTCGGCACTGAACAGGCCTTCGGCGCTGAGCTTTTCCTTCAAGGCGTCGAAGGCCAGGCGCAGGGCACCGTCGCCGGCCGGTTCAACGGTGTCGAGGATCAGCTGATAATCGCCGCGCCCTTCGAACAGCGAGACCTTGCCCCGTACCTTGACCGCCAGGCCGTCTTTCAGCGCCTGGCGCACCCGCGCGGCGTTCTGCCGGAACAGTGCGCAACGCACCTGGGCGCCGCTGTCCTTGAGGGTGAAGTACACGTGCCCTGACGCCGGGCGCGCGAGGTTGGAAATTTCGCCCTCGACCCAGATATTGCTGAACACGTCTTCAAGCAACACCCGCGCACGGCCGTTGAGCTGAGTAACGGTCAGGACTTCGCGGTCCAGGCCGAGTCTTGCAAAGGGATCTTTAATCATGGGGCGCAGTTTAAAGGCATTCCCGAACCGAATGCACGACCCCTTGTAGGAGCTGCGGAAGGCTGCGATCTTTTGCTCTTGTTTCTAAAGATCAAAAGATCGCAGCCTTCGGCAGCGCCTACAGGGATTAGTTACATGCTGATTGATTGGTTGGGCCAGTGGCAGTTTGGCGCTGGGGAATGGGGCGTGATTGGCCTCGGCATTGCGCTGGCCTACATCGTTTTCGGCATCGCCGGCTTCGGCACCGCGCTGGTCGCCGGACCAATCCTGATCCTGTTCATGCCGCTGTCGAAAATCGTCCCGCTGCTGGTGCTGCTGGATTTCGTCGCAGCCTTCGGCAACTTGCTGCCTTCGCGCCGTGACGTGGCCAGGCCCGAACTGCTGCGGCTGCTGCCGTGCATGGCGGTGGGCTGCACGCTTGGGGTGATTTTCCTGCTGAACCTCAAATCCGACCTGTTGCTGCTGTTGATGGGGCTGTTTATCAGCGCCTACGCGATTTACAGCCTGTGGATAAAAGCCCGTCCGGCGCAATTGTCGGCCGCGTGGTCAGTGCCGATGGGCACGGTGGGCGGGATGTTCGGGGCGTTGTTTGGCAGTGGCGGCTTTTTGTACGCGATTTATCTGAACAGCCGATTGCCCAAGGACGAGGCCCGGGCGACACAGAGCGCGCTGATCAGTTGCAGCACGGTAGTGCGGTTGAGTCTGTTTGCGATCGCCGGGGTGTATTCGGATGTGCCGTTGCTGGTGTTGGCGGTCTGCTTGCTGCCGGCCATGGCGCTGGGGCTGTGGGTTGGTCGGCGTTTGACCAGACGCTTGTCCCGGGAGGCGTTTGTGCGCCTGGTGACGTGGTTGGTGCTGGTGAGCGGGATTGCGTTGATTGGGCGCTATTTGAGCACCTGATCTGCGTGTAGCTCCGCTTCTCTGTAGGAGCGAGGCTTGCCCGCGAAG
>NZ_JBSVXG010000264.1:0-7091 GCF_054070595.1 Pseudomonas sp. SDO55104_S430
CCCTCGGGGCTGTGGACACACCGCAGCCCCTGTAGGAGCGAGGCTTGCCCGCGAAGAGGCCGGCCGATTCAACAAAAATCCTCAGGCCTTCTGCTCAAACGCCACATAAATCTTGCGGCAAGGCTCCAGCACTTCCCAGGTCCCGCGGAAACCCGCCGGGATCACGAAGCGATCGCCCACCCGCAGGGTCTTGGCATTGCCATCCAGATCGCGCAGTACGGAAACGCCCTGCACGATCTCGCAGTATTCGTGTTCGGTGAAGTTCACCGTCCAGTGGCCGACGGCGCCTTCCCACACACCAGCATTCAACTGGCCGCAAGGGCTGTTGTAGTGGTTGTACACCACTTGCTCCGGATCGCCCTTGAGCACCTTCGCCGGGTCAGGGCGGTAGCGTTCGGCGGCGGTGGTGGCCTGGCTGAAGTCGACGACGTTCTGGATGCTCATTGTTGTATTCCCCCGTGAATGCGACGCGAGTGGTAGATAGATCGAGAGTCTATGTTTATTAAATTGAACGTCGCAAGGCCGTTTGCCAGCCTTATGTCAAATATATTGAAACTTCACCTGCCGCTGGTTTAGGGTGGCGGATGCCCTGAGCCGAAAAGCAGGCTGGACGGGCGGAATTCCTGACAGCGCCCGCGAAGAACGCGGGTGTCGTATTCAACAAGAGGAGGACACTCGTATGACCACCCTGACTCGTGCCGACTGGGAACAAAAGGCTCGCGACCTGAAGATCGAAGGCCGCGCTTACCTCAATGGCGAGTACACCGATGCCGTTTCCGGCGAGACGTTCGAGTGCATCAGCCCGGTCGATGGCCGTCTGCTGGGCAAGATTGCCAGCTGTGACGCCGCCGACGCCCAGCGCGCTGTGGAAAACGCTCGCGCCACCTTCAATTCCGGCGTCTGGTCGCGCCTGGCGCCGACCAAGCGCAAAGCCACCATGATCCGCTTCGCCGGCCTGCTGAAAAAGCACGCCGAGGAACTGGCCCTGCTTGAAACCCTGGACATGGGCAAGCCGATCAGCGATTCGCTCTACATCGACGTTCCCGGCGCGGCGCAAGCCCTGAGCTGGAGCGGCGAAGCCATCGACAAAATCTACGACGAAGTGGCGGCCACCCCGCACGATCAACTGGGTCTGGTGACCCGTGAGCCGGTGGGCGTGGTCGCGGCCATCGTGCCGTGGAACTTCCCGCTGATGATGGCCTGCTGGAAACTGGGCCCTGCGCTGTCGACCGGTAACTCGGTAATCCTCAAGCCTTCGGAAAAATCCCCGCTGACCGCCATCCGCATCGCGGCATTGGCCGTCGAGGCCGGCATTCCGAAAGGCGTGCTCAACGTGCTGCCAGGCTACGGCCACACCGTCGGCAAGGCCCTGGGCCTGCACAACGACGTCGACACCCTGGTGTTCACCGGTTCGACCAAGATCGCCAAGCAACTGATGATCTACGCAGGCGAGTCGAACATGAAGCGCATCTGGCTGGAAGCCGGCGGCAAGAGCCCGAACATCGTGTTCGCCGATGCTCCGGATCTGCAGGCTGCGGCCGAAGCCGCTGCGGGCGCCATTGCGTTCAACCAGGGCGAGGTCTGCACCGCGGGCTCGCGTCTGCTGGTGGAGCGTTCCATCAAGGACAAATTCCTGCCGCTGGTGATCGAGGCGCTGAAAACCTGGAAGCCGGGCAACCCGCTGGATCCGGCGACCAACGTCGGTGCGCTGGTGGACACCCAGCAGATGAATACCGTGCTGTCCTACATCGAGTCCGGTCATGCCGATGGCGCCAAGCTGGTGGCCGGTGGCAAGCGGGCCTTGCAGGAATCCGGTGGCACCTACGTCGAACCGACGATTTTCGACGGCGTGAGCAACGCGATGAAGATCGCCCAGGAAGAGATCTTCGGCCCGGTGCTGTCGGTCCTGACCTTCGACAACGCCGAAGAAGCCGTGGCCATCGCCAACGACACCCCGTACGGCCTGGCCGCTGCGGTATGGACCGCCGACATCTCCAAGGCCCACCTGACCGCCCGTGCCCTGCGTGCCGGTAGCGTCTGGGTCAACCAGTACGATGGCGGCGACATGACTGCACCGTTCGGTGGCTTCAAGCAGTCCGGCAACGGTCGCGACAAGTCGCTGCACGCGTTCGACAAGTACACCGAGCTGAAGGCGACCTGGATCAAGTTGTAAGCCAGTGAGGGAGCCTGGCGATCCGTCAGGCTCCTGAACCACGCAAATCCCATGTGGGAGCGGGCTTGCTCGCGAATTCGTTGTGTCATTCAGCACAGATGTTGACTGACAGGCCGCATTCGCGAGCAAGCCCGCTCCCACATTTGTTATGCGTAGTCTGAAAAAATAATTATCCACAGGAGCGTGGAACATGCGTTGGGCGACGTATTTCGCCGTGTTGGCGTCTGTCTTGAGTGTCGGCCTGGCCTTGGGCGTCAGCATGCCGCTGGTGTCATTTCGCCTGGAAAGCTGGGGTTATGGCTCGTTCGCGATAGGCGTGATGGCGGCCATGCCGGCCATCGGCGTGCTGTTGGGCGCGAAGATTTCCAGCCACCTGGCGGCGCGCTTCGGCACGGCCAACCTGATGCGCCTGTGTCTGTGGGGCGGGGCGCTGTCCATCGGTTTGCTGGCGCTGTTGCCGAGCTACCCGGTGTGGCTGACCCTGCGCCTGATGATCGGCGTGGTCCTGACCCTGGTGTTCATCCTCGGCGAGAGCTGGATCAACCAGTTGGTGGTCGAGGAATGGCGCGGGCGACTGGTGGCGCTGTACGGCAGCAGCTACGCGCTCAGCCAGTTGGCCGGGCCGATACTGCTGGGCGTGCTGGGCACTGAGCATGATTACGGATTCTGGGTTGGCGTCGGTCTGCTGGTGGCGTCGCCGTTCCTGTTGCTGGGTCGCAGCGGCGCGCCCAACAGCGAAGCCTGCAGCGTGACCTTCGGGGATTTGTTCAGCTTCTGCCGCGGCCTGCCGGCAATTGGCTGGGCGGTGTCGCTGTTCGCCGCCTTCGAAGCGATGATCCTGACCTTGTTGCCGGTGTATTGCCTGCAGCAAGGCTTTACCACAGAGATCGCTCTGGCGATGGTCAGCACCGTAGTAGTCGGGGATGCGTTGCTGCAACTGCCCATCGGCGCCCTGGCGGACCGCATCTCGCGACGCTCCCTGTTCACCGGTTGTGCCGTGGTCCTGCTGGTATCGAGCCTGACCATTCCGCTGCTGCTCGACACGCTGCTGATCTGGCCGCTGTGGGTGCTGTTCGGTGCCAGTGCCGGCGGGTTGTTTACCTTGTCGCTGATCCTGATCGGCGAGCGTTATCGCGACGATGCACTGGTTCGGGCCAATGCGCACATTGCTCAGCTGTGGGGGATCGGTTGTCTGCTGGGACCGTTGATTGCCGGGGCGGGCAGCCAGTGGATCAGCGGGCATGCGTTGCCGTTGCTGATGGCGGCGGGGGCGTTCGGGTTGGTGATTCTGCTGTCGCGGCAGGGGGCGTTTGGGTCGGTTCAGGCTGCATGATTTTTTGCAGCAGCTGCCGCAGGTGCTACAACATCCGCTCTAGCCCCACGGTATTGCTCAGCCAGGCATTGAAGCGCCGCCACCAGCTGCCAGGCTCCTTGGTCAGGGTGTGCATCTTGCCATCGTCCTCGGTGACCCAGACCACCTGGTCATTCTCCAGTTTCGCCTGATAACTCAAGGCCGGCGCCATGCCCTGTAGCGCCAGTTCGCGCACGCGGGCTGCGAGTTCGGGGCTGTCCACCAGCACGCCGACTTCGGTGTTCCACAGCACTGAGCGCGGGTCGAAGTTGAATGATCCGATAAAAGCCTTTTTCTGATCGAAGACGATCGCCTTGCTGTGCAGGCTCGAGTCGGAATCTCCGTAGGACTTGGTGGAAAACAGCCGAGGCCCGCTTCCACCATCATCCCCCGGCTGCCGCCGCAGTTCGAAAAGCTGCACGCCGTGCTCCAGCAACGCCTTGCGATAAGGCGCATAGCCGCCATGCACCGCTGGCACGTCCGTGGCTTCCAGCGCATTGGTCAGCAATCGCACCGACACGCCGGCATCGGCGCGCCCCGTCAGATACACCAGCCCCGGCTGACCCGGTACGAAATAGGCCGACACCATGATCAGCTCCTTGCTGACCCCGTTGAGCTCCGGCGCCAACTGGGTAGTCAGCAGCAGTTGCGGGTCTGGCTCATCCCTGGCCAGCACCTTGCTCGGCGCATCCCACAAGGCCTGGTTCCAGGCCCAGATCAGTTCATTGCGCCAGATGTCCAGACGCGGATCGGTGGCGAAGGCCATCAGTTGCTGATAGAGCGCGTGGTTCTGCTTGCGCGATTCTTCCAGGGACTGTTCCAGACGGGTGCGGAAATCCTGCAGATCCTTGGCGGTCGGTTTACTGGAGACGAACGTATCAATCGGTTTGCTCAGGGCGCTGTTCCAGTACTGGTCGAAGCTGTGGCCCAACTGTTCTGCCACCGGGCCGACACCCAGGATGTCGATGTCCGTGAAGTTCAAATTGGGCTCGGCATCGAAATACTCGTCCCCCAGATTGCGCCCGCCGACGATGGCCATGCTGTTGTCGGCCAGCCACAGCTTGTTGTGCATGCGCCGGTGCTGCTGCGACAGGTTGAACAGGCGTCCCGTGGTGCGCGTCAGGCCCGTGCTGCGCCCGAGGTGCAAGGGGTTGAACACGCGAATCTCGATCTGCGGGTGCGCCGCCAGGGTGGCGATGGTGACGTCCTGGCCATCGCTGGTGGTGTCGTCGAGCAGGATGCGGATGCGCACGCCGCGGTCGGCGGCCTTGAGTAGTTCTTCCACCAGCATGCGCGTGCTGATGCCGTCATGGACGATGTAGTACTGCAAATCGAGGCTGCCCTGGGCGTTGCGGATCAGCTCGGCGCGGGCGGTGAAGGCTTCGGTGCTGTCGGACAGCAGGCGAAAGCCGGATTTGCCTTCGTGGGTCGCGGCCTGGGCCTGGACCGAGCGGCCAAAGGCCGAAGCGCTTGCCGGCAACGCCTGGCTCGGTTCGCGCTGCACGCCGTAGCTGGCGCAGCCGCCGAGGATCGAAGCAAGTAACACCAGAGCAAGCAGGGATTGTCTGACTATCACGTAGGATCGTTCCGAGGCGGCAGTGGTTGGCAATATTGACCGCATCCATTGCGCAATGATCAGTCGATCAGCCCGTCAGTTTCCGCCAGCAGCTTGATCGCCGCGGCGCCGACCTTGCGCACGGCTTCTTCAATCTGTGCCGTTGGTTTGGCAGCGTAGTTCATGCGCAGGCAATTGCGGTACTTGCCCGAGGCGGAAAAGATACTGCCGACGGCAATCTGTACGCCCTGGTCGTGCAGGTCACGATTCAGTTTCAGGGTATCGAAGCCTTCCGGCAGTTCGACCCAGAGCATGAAGCTGCCTTGCGGACGACTGGCGCGGGTGCCGGCAGGAAAGTAGCGGGTGACCCAATCGATCATCATGTCGCGATTGCGCTGATATTGCGTGCGCATCCGCCGCAAATGCGGTTCGAAGTGCCCGCCCTTGATGAATTCGGCGATGGCGATCTGCGGTTGCGGCGCGGTGGAGCCGGTGCTGATGTATTTCATATGCAGCACCCGTTCCAGATAGCGGCCGGGGGCTACCCAGCCGATGCGCAGGCCGGGGGCCAGGGTCTTGGAAAATGAACTGCACAGCAGGACGCGGCCGTCCTCGTCGAAGGATTTGATCGTGCGCGGGCGCGGGTAGGTGTAGGACAGTTCGCCATACACATCGTCCTCGATGATCGCTACGTCAAAACGCTGTGCGAGCGTCAACAACGCACGCTTGCGCGACTCCGGCATGATGTAGCCCAGCGGGTTGTTGCAGTTGGGGGTCAACTGTATGGCCTTGATCGGCCATTGCTCCAGTGCCAGTTCCAGCGCGTCGATGCTGATCCCGGTGAGCGGGTCGGTGGGGATTTCCAAAGCTTTCATGCCCAGGCCCTTGAGGGTCTGCATGGCGCCGTGAAAGCTGGGGGAGTCAACGGCCACAATGTCTCCCGGCTCGCAGATGGCGCGGATGCTGGTGGACAGCGCTTCGTGACAACCGGTGGTCACTACCAGGTCGCCGGGGCCGAGCTGACAGCCGGAATCGAGCATCAGGCGGGCGATCTGTTCGCGCAGTTCGAGGTGGCCGTGAATGTTGTCGTAATACAGACCGGGCATATCCTGGCGGCGGCTCAGTTGCGCCAGCCCGCGCAGCAGGGGCTTGAGGGTCGGGGTGGTGATGTCCGGCATGCCCCGGCCCAGCTGCACCACATCCTTGCGCGGCACCGCGCGGATCAGCTCCAGCACCTGATCCCACTGGGAAATATCCACAGGCCGCTGCGCCGGGCGACCCACCGCCGGCAGCTCCGGCAGGTCACGACTGACCGGCACGAAATAGCCCGACTTGGGTTTCGGCGTGGCCAGCCCGCTGTCTTCCAGCATGCGGTAGGCCTGCTGCACCGTGCTCAGGCTGACCCCGTGCTCCACGCTCAACGCCCGCACCGACGGCAGCCGGTCACCTGGGCGATAGAAGCCCTGTTCGATACGCGTGCCGAGCAGTTCGGCGAGGTTGACGTAGAGAGTCATGGCGCAGTCTCGATAGAGGTGATTCGGTTAACCAGTACAGATGGGGCGAAAAATCAGGATTCAGAGCCTATAGCGGTAAATCTGTATGGAAATAATACAGTTTCGTTGGATCTGTAATGCTTTTCGCCGTCCGCGCATCATGAAACCTCTGGCTACCCAAGTAAACAGGAGCATTCAAGATGAACGGTTTGAGCGATGTGCGGCTGACGTTACGCAGTCAGGAACTGGAGATCGGGCAAGATGGCAATGCGCGCCATGTGGTGATGCGCAATGTGCGCGCTGACCTGAGTCGCTGGGACCTGTTCTGGCAGCGCCTGCACACGCGCAAGGCGTTGCTGGCGCTGACGCCGGAGCAGCTCAAGGATGTCGGGCTGACCCGTGAGCAGGCGCGGGAAGAGGGGCTTAAGCCGTTCTGGAGAATTTGATTTTTTTGGTGAACATTCGGGCCTCTTCGCGGGCAAGCCTCGCTCCTACAACGTTCTGGCGTGAACCCTGTAG
>NZ_JBSVXG010000265.1:0-7089 GCF_054070595.1 Pseudomonas sp. SDO55104_S430
GTTCCGTTTGTCGATCACATTATGTGTGGACACCACAGCTCACTGTGGGAGCGGGCTTGCCCGCGAAGAGGCCAGTGATGTCAACGCCTATGTTGAACATTTACCCCCGAGCAAACGCCACCGCCTTCTGAAACTGCTCATCCGTCGGCCGCACACCGGTGTACAGCACAAACTGCTCCAGCGCCTGAATCGCGATCACCTCAAGCCCGGTAATCACCTTCTTGCCTTCGGCCCTGCCGCGCACGATCATCGGCGTTTCCGAGGGAATCGCCACCACATCGAAGATGATGTCAGCCGCCTTGATGACGTCAGCCTCGAACGCCAGTTGCCCGGCCTCGGGTCCGCCATCCATCCCCACCGGCGTCACGTTGACCAGCATCTGCGGCCGACGCTCACCCAGTTCCGCCTGCCATTCGTAGCCCAGTGAGTCCGCCAGGGCACGCCCCGCCGCTTCGTTTCGCGCCACGATCAGGCCGTTGCTGTAACCGCCGTCACGCAAGGCGCTGGCCACGGCCTTGCCCATGCCGCCGCTGCCGCGCAGGGCGAAGGTCACGTCCTTGGGCACCGCGTGGGTTTCCAGCAGTTGGGCGACGGCGATGTAGTCGGTGTTGTAGGCCTTGAGGTGGCCGTCGGTATTGACGATGGTGTTGATCGATTGAATTGCCGCGGCCGAGGCGTCCATTTCGTCAACCAGCGCGATGCAGGCTTCCTTGAACGGCATCGACACGCCGCAACCGCGAATGCCCAGGGCACGGATGCCTCCCACCGCGCCCGGCAGGTCCTTGCTGCTGAAGGCCTTGTAGTAGAAGTTCAGGCCCAGTTGTTCATACAGGTGGTTGTGAAACCGCAGGCCAAAGTTGCCGGGGCGCCCGGAGAGCGACATGCATAGCTGGGTGTTTCTGTCAGGGTTCATCTGCATGTGAATCTCCTTGCAATGCACTTTCGGATGGACGGGATTAGCCAGCCCATCGTGTTCTGTTCGATCATATTCCCGTGGCCGAATGCCGGATTGAACGTCGGTAAACGAGCCGGTACAGACCTTACACAAAATTTACCTTGCCGCTGTGCTGATTTTCAGAAAAACGCTGTCTTAGAAGTATCCCCGCGACGATCCTTGGGTCTATTGCAGAGCCAAGCGCCGGGTCGAAGAACCGAGGAATTATCATGATCCGTAAAATCCCCACAGTTGCCTTGCTGATCGGCGCTCTGGCTATCGCAGGGCAGGCAGAAGCACACGGCGGTGGCGGTTGGGAAGGCCCGGCGGTCTTTGGCGCGATCGTTGGCTCGGCCATCGTCGGCTCGGCACTCATCAACGCCAACCGGCCGGTCTATGTCGCGCCGCAGCCTGTGTATGCGGCGCCGCCACCGGTCTACTACGCACCGCCCCCACCGGTCTATTACCAGCCGGCGCCGGTGTATGTGCAGCAACCGATCTACTACCGCCCGGCTCCGGTCTACTACGGACCGCCCCGCGGCTATTACGGCCCGCCTCGCGGTTACTATGGCCGCCCTTATGGCCACTACTGACAGGCACAAAACAGGCCCCGCCGGAAATTGCGGGGCTTTTTTATGTCCGTCATTTGAAATCACACCTGAACCTGTAGGAGCCGAGCTTGCTCGCGATGCACCCGAAAACGCCGCGGGGAGCCAGGCAGCCAGCGTTATCGTTGACGACCATCGCGAGCAAGCTCGGCTCCTACAGGGTCGAGGGTGACCGTTCGTCGGAGTTGGTCTGGATACCTCTCGTCGGTGTCGCTATCGGGACAGTTTCGCCCGTGCAAACGGTCATATTGGTGTCATGTCGGATCCGCAAGCTCGAACCTGTCCGCCAACAACAGGTTAATTACAACAAGGACGCCCCCATGCCCACGCAGAACCCGCACCACATTGTCGGTCTGTGCACCTCGAGCAAGGTGTACAACACCCTCACCGAGCTCAAGCAGCTGGAAGGCCATCGCACGGCCAAGTTTCTCTCGTTGCTGACCCAGGATCTGGTGCGCAAGGGCCTGCTCAACGAGCGCGAAGTGGTGCACATGCTCGATCAGGTGGTCGACTGAGCGACAGGCGGTCCGATAGCCTCAACGGCGTCAATGACCACTATCGAAAACGGTGATTGTCGGAAATTTCGCCGGGCTCGTAAGGTATCTCCATAGATTGATGGAGAGCCCGAAATGTCCCAAGTTCAGATCATGTCCGTAGTCGGCAGTGCCGTTCCCGCAACGCTCAGAGCATCGGGCTTGTTGGCCTGCTGGTATCTGGTGCTCGATGGCGAACAGGTCAGCGGCCCGCTCACCTCGCTGCCGGCGGCCCAGGCCATGTCGCAACGCTACACCTCGGAACACGCCGGCAAGCTCAGCGCCTAAGGCAGCTGAACCCGCGGCTTGGTCTCCAGGAAGATGTCCCAGCTCGACATGAACAGCGCCGCAATCAGCGGGCCGATGACAAAGCCATTGAGCCCGAAAATCGCCAGGCCACCGAGAGTCGAAATGAGGATCATGTAGTCCGGCATCTTCGTGTCCTTGCCCACCAGAATCGGGCGCAGCACGTTATCCACCAGGCCGATCACGAACACCCCGAACAGCCCCAGCACCACACCCTGCCAGACCGCCCCGGTGAACAGAAAGAAGGCTGCCACCGGTGCCCAGACGATCCCCGCGCCGACCGCTGGCAACAGCGAAAGGAACGCCATCAGCACCGCCCAGAGCAACGCACTGGGAATGTCCAGAAACCAGAAAATCGCCCCGCCCAGCGCGCCCTGCGTGATCGCGACCACCAGATTGCCTTTGACCGTGGCCCGCACCACGCGATTGAACTTGAGTTGCAGACGACGCTTTTGCTGTTCCTCCAGCGGCACGGCAGCGCGCACCCTGCGCGCGAGATCGGCGCCGTCGCGCAGAAAGAAGAACAGCAGGTACAGCATGATGAAAAAACTGACGATGAACTCGAACGTGCCCTGGCCGAAGCTGAAGGCCTGAGTCGCCAGCACCTGGCCGCCTGTGACCGCGCTCTTGATGATCTTTTCGCGCATCGCTTCCAGCCCGCCGAGACCCAGGCGATCGAGCATGTGCTGGAAATACGGCGGCAGGCTGTGTTTGAACTGTTGCACATAGCCGGCGATGTCCAGCTCACCGTTCTCGATGCGCTGGTACACCGCCGCCCCTTCCTGAACCATCAGGATGCTGATGATGATCACCGGCAGAATGGCGATCACCAGGCAAATGCTCAGCGTGAGCAACGACGTGAGGTTGCGCTGCCAGCCGAGCTTGAGTTGCAGCCGCCTTTGCATGGGTGCGAAAAGTATCCCGAGAATCACCGCCCAGAACACCGCGCCGTAAAACGGCAGCAGAATCCAGATGAAGGCGATGCTCACCACGCCCAGTACAATCGTCAGGGATTTGTTTTGTACGCTTTCTTCGTTCATGTCCAATCCACGCCAATGCGCCGCAACGCCCGCGTGCGCCCTGATGCTTAGGCCACAACCGCTCGCGCGAGTGCCATCGCTTTGTGCAACAAGCATAGATCCAGATCAATAAATCCTCGGGGCAAGGCGTATACCCTGCGCGGTTTTTGCGACCTGGCCCGCCATGAACCTCATCGCCCCCGAATTGCTCGCCCCCGCCGGCACCCTGAAAAACATGCGCTACGCCTTCGCCTATGGTGCCGATGCGGTCTACGCCGGCCAGCCGCGCTACAGCTTGCGGGTGCGCAACAACGAGTTCGACCACGCCAACCTCGCCCTCGGCATCCGCGAGGCACAGGCCCAGGGCAAGCGCTTCTACGTGGTGGTCAACATCGCGCCGCACAACGCCAAGCTCAAAACCTTCCTCAAGGACTTGGCGCCGATCATCGCCATGGCGCCCGATGCGCTGATCATGTCCGATCCCGGCCTGATCATGCTGGTGCGCCGACATTACCCGCAGACGCCGATTCACCTGTCGGTGCAGGCCAACACGGTGAACTGGGCGAGTGTCGAGTTCTGGCAGCAACAGGGCCTGAGCAGGGTGATCCTGTCCCGGGAGCTGTCGCTTGAGGAAATCGCCGAGATCCGCCGCGAAGTCCCGGCCATGGAGCTTGAGGTGTTCGTCCACGGTGCGTTGTGCATGGCGTATTCCGGCCGCTGCCTGCTGTCGGGCTACATGAACAAGCGCGACGCCAATCAGGGCAGTTGCACCAACGCCTGTCGCTGGAAGTATTCGGCGCAGCCCGCGACCGAAAATCAGGTCGGCGAAATCGTCCAGCAGTATCAGCCGGAACCGACCCTGGGCATCGGCGCACCCACCGATCAGGTGTTCCTGCTGCAGGAAGCCAACCGCCCCGACGAGCTGATGCCGGCCTTCGAGGACGAACACGGCACCTACATCATGAACGCCAAGGATTTGCGCGCCGTGCAGCATGTCGAGCGATTGACGCAAATGGGCGTGCACTCGCTGAAGATCGAGGGGCGGACCAAATCGCACTATTATTGCGCGCGGACGACGCAGGTTTATCGCCGCGCAATCGATGATGCGGTGGCGGGTCGCGAGTTTGATCGCAGCCTGATGACCGATCTGGAGTCGCTTGCCCAACGCGGCTACACCGAGGGCTTTTTGCGGCGGCATGTGCATGACGAGTATCAGAACTACCAGAACGGCAGCTCGGTGTCGGAGCGGCAGCAGTTTGTCGGTGAGCTGACGGGTGAGCGGCGGGACCGGCTGGCGGAGGTGAAGGTGAAAAATCGGTTTGGTCTGGGTGATCACATGGAGTTGATGACGCCCAAGGGGAATTTTCACTTCGATCTGCACCAGATGCAGAACGCCAAGGGCGAGGCGATCGATGTGGCACCGGGGGATGGGCATACGGTGTATCTGCCGATTCCGGATGCGGTGGATCTGAATTTCGGTCTGCTGATGAGAGACATCGGCATAGCCTGATCCTTTGTGGGAGCGAGCCTGCTCGCGATGGGGTCCAGCCAACTCGGGCACCCAGACAGCCAGCGTGATCGTTGACGACCATCGCGAGCAGGCTCGCTCCCACAATTGACAAGTTCCTACAGCTGATAGCACTTACATGAGCAGACCGCCCCTACGCAAACTCCTCCCGCAACATCGCCACAAACGCCTCCCGCGCCGGATGCACCCCGGCGTTCTCATGCCAATAAAACAAATTATCGATCGCCGTCAGTTCAGGAAACTCATACCCCACGCACCCCGCCCCCTTCGCGTACTGATCGAACACCCCCTTGGGCACCAGCGCCACGCCGGCCCCGGCGCTGACGCAGCCGACAATCGCGCCATAACTGGCCAGGCTGACAATCGGCAGTGCCTGGCCCTGGCGCAGCAGCCAATGTTCCAGCGCCGCGCGATACGGACAGCCCTGGGGCCACATGAAGACGGTCTTGTCCTGCAAATCGGTGATGTCGCGCACCGGCCCCAGCGAGGTCGAAGCGATCAGCAGCAGGTCTTCGCGGTACATCGGCGTGCGCTTGAGGTGCGAGCGCTCCACATCCACGGCGACGATCGCGCCGTCCAGGCGATGGTTGAGGGTGTCGTCGAGCAACTGGCCCCAGGCACCGGTGGTCAGCTCCAGCGCCACCGCCGGATAGCGCTTGTGGAATTTCGCCAGCAGGCGCGGCAGGCGGCCAGTGGCCGAAGACTCGATAGCGCCGATGCGCAACGGCCCGGAGGGCTCGGCGGCCGGGTCCACCGCGCGTTTGGCCTCGGCAGTCAGGGCGAGGATTTTCAGGGCGTACGCAAGAAAGGTCTGGCCCGAAGGGCTGATGCGCAGCCCGCGGCCCTCCCGCAGAAACAGCGCCACGCCCAACTCCGCCTCCAGCGCCTTGATCCGCGCCGTGATGTTCGACGGCACGCAATGCAGCACTTCGGCCGCCCGGGCGATGCTGCCGACCTCGGCGACGGTCTTGAACATGCGGATCTGCGACAGCTCCATATTCATCACTCAAAGTGAACGGTTTGCGCAGTATAAGTCAGTTGTGGCGAATGATTCGAGTTCGGATACTTCGGGCATCTGCCATCCGGTGCACACCTATGAACGCCCTGACACCCTCCCCCGCTTCACCCGTCAAAATCATCCTCGCCATGGCCTTCGTGGTCGCCTGCTGGGGTTACTCCCCGAGCGGCATCCACATCGGCTTGCAGGCCTACGACCCTGTGCACCTGGCACTGGCGCGCTTTCTTCTGGCGTCGCTGTTCATGGCCCTGGTGGCGGTGTTCAAGGGCATTCGCCTGCCGAAACTTCGCGATGTGCCGCTGTTGATGGGGCTGGGTTTCTTCGCGGTGAGCCTGCATCACGTGGCGATCAACTTCGGCCAACAGGGCGTGAGTGCCGGGGCGTCGAGCGTATTGGCGCAGACAACGCCGCTGTTCAGCACCCTGCTCGCGCGCTTTGTATTCAAGGATCGGGTCAGCGTCTGGCGCTGGGGTTGCGTGATCCTCGGTCTGATCGGCGTGGTGATTGTGGTGGCGGGCGATCGTGGCCTGGGCAGCATCGACGCCCATGGCTTGCTGATCCTGCTGGCAGCTTTGTCCTGGAGTCTGTACTTCGGCCTGCAGAAACACCACAGCGGGCGTTATGACGGGTTGACCCTGGTTTGCTACACGGTCTGGTCGGGGACGTTTTTGCTGCTGATTTACCTGCCGGGCTTGATGGAGCAGGTACTGAACGCGCCGGTGCGGGTGCAGTTGGCGGTGTTTGCCCTGGGGATTTTCCCGAGTGCCCTGGCGTATCTGGCTTGGGCGTATGTGCTGGCCCATGTGGACTTGAGTCGGGCGACGATGACGCTGTACCTGGTGCCGCCGACGGCGATGGCGATTGCCTCGATGACCCTGGGAGAGCGGCCGACCTTGATGGTCGCGGTGGGAGGTGTGGTGGTGTTGATCAGTGTGCTGGCGTTGAATCTGGAGCGGCGGCCCTTGGTCCAGACGGCGCGTGTCTGACATGCACCGCCACTGTAGGAGCGAATTTATTCGCGATGGACGTTCAGACACCGCGGGGCATCAGGCAGCCAACGTTATCGTTTACGACCATCGCGAATAAATTCGCTCCTACATCTATGGTTACCCCCTTTTCTGCAATACTGTTTTTGATGTTGTG
>NZ_JBSVXG010000266.1:0-7049 GCF_054070595.1 Pseudomonas sp. SDO55104_S430
TGGATCTGTTTGCACCTCATCCCTGTGGGAGCGAGCCTGCTCGCGATGGCGGGCTAACGGGCGCCCAAAATTATGGATTGAGGTTCGAGTTGCTCTGCCCCACCGCCAACCCCGCCCGAATCGCCGCCAACGCCGCCTGATAATAGGCCTTGCCCTCCGCCGACTCGGCAAAGGTAGCGAACTCTTCCAGCTCTTCATCACTCAGGTCGCGATAGACATACAACAGAGTGTTGTTCAGGTCACTGCCGATCTGGTCCATCAAACGCTGGCGCTGCCCGTTGAGCATGCCCTGCGCCTGACCCCCGCCGAGCAGTCCAGGAATCATCGAACTCAAACTGTCAGCGGCCACACCGGCAATCGCCAGGCTGACTTCGGCACCGGCTTCACGCGCAGGCAGTGCCTGGGCCAAGTGGCCAATGATCAGCAGGCGGCTGTCGCTGGCGGTCATCTTCGGCAGGCCCTTGGCGTTTTTCGCCAGCTGATCGCGGCGGGTCGCCAGCAATTCGGCGGCGACGATTTTCTTGCCCAGTGGCGACTGGAAAAACGTCAAGGCAGGTTTCGGATCGGCAAGGTTCTTGCGCAACTGCGCTTCGGCGCGCTGATCCACGGCCTTGGCATCGAAACGTTGATTGCTGTTGTTGACCAGGGCCTGGAACACCGCTGGCGGCAGGCTGTTTTGATAGCGTTGCTGGGCGGCCGAAAGAGCATCATTGAAATGCGCGCGTTGTTCCGGCCAGCCTGCAACCTTGTACAACTGGTCGTGGCTGTCTGCCCAGGCGGGCAAAACGCAGAACATCAGCAGAGAGAAAAGCAAACGGCGCATAGGGACTCCTGTCAGCAGGCGACTATTCTCCGTGTGGCATACGGACTTGTCGAGAATTCGTATCAACCCGCCGCGTGGCTCTGTCGGATTTTCAGGCGCAGGAATACTATGCGCGCCATGCAAATACCTTCTGATCACCCATTGCTGTTACGAATCGTCGATGACCTGGCTGCACATGGCTGGTCCCGGCAAAATATTTTCCTGCCTGAAGATTTGACCCGCGCGCTGGCGGCCGAGTGCCGTAAACGCAGTGCCGAGGGCGAACTGGCGCCGGCCGGAGTCGGGCGCGGCGCATCCACGGAAATCCGCGAAGGCATTCGCGGCGATCACATCCAGTGGATCGATCCCGGCCAGGCCGAGTCCTGCGACAGCTACCTGAACCTGATGGACAGCCTGCGCGAAGCGATGAATCGCCATCTGTTCCTGGGCCTGGAAGACTTCGAGTGTCATTTCGCGATGTACCCGCCCGGCGCGTTCTACCTCAAGCACGTCGATCGTTTTCGCGATGACGACCGGCGCGCGGTGTCGGCGGTGGTCTACCTCAACGACGACTGGCTGCCGGAGCATGGCGGTCAGCTGCGCATGTACCTGGACGAGGACACGCAACACGATGTGCTGCCGACCGGTGGCTGCCTGGTGGTGTTCCTGTCCGGCGATGTCCCCCACGAAGTCCTGCCGGCGACCCGTGAACGCCTGTCGTTGACCGGCTGGTTCCGCCGTCGCGGCAACGAGCCGTTCTGATCATGCAGAAAATCCTGGTAAGCCGCTGTCTGCTGGGGCACCGCGTGCGCTACGACGGCGGTGCCAGCGGGCCGTTCGATCAGTTGCAGGTCTGGCTCGATGAAGGCCGGGTCGTGCCCTTGTGCCCTGAGGTCGCCGGCGGCTTGCCGACACCGCGAGCGGCGGCGGAGATTCCGGGCGGGCAGGGTGTCGAGGTGCTGGAAGGGCGCGCGGCGGTCATCACCACCGAGGGGGAGGATGTCAGCGCGCAGTTTCTGTCCGGGGCCCATCAGGCGCTGGAACTGGTGCAAAAGCACAATATCCGCATCGCCATCCTCAAGGCCAACAGCCCCTCCTGCGGCAACCGGCAGACGTATGACGGGACGTTCAGCGGGGTGAAGGTCAGTGGCGAGGGGGTGACGGCGGCGTTGCTCAAGCGCCATGGGGTGTTGGTGTTCAGTGAGCTGGAGCTGGCTGAGGCGGCTGAGGCGCTGGCAAGACTCAACTAATCAACAACACAGAACCTGTGGGAGCGGGCTTGCCCGCGATAGCTGAGTGTCAGGCAACATCTGTGTTGAATGAGAAATCGCTATCGCGGGCAAGCCCGCTCCCACAGGTTTTGCATTAAGTTTGACTCTGCTGTGTCTCAAGGTTTAGCCGCAACCCCCGACTCCGCCCCAAACCACTTCTCCTCCAGCGCCTGCAACCGACCATCCCCTTTGATCCGCTGCAACGCATTCTCCAGGCTCGCATGAAACGCCGGGTTGCCCTTCTGGAACGGGATCGCCAGGTTCACCGTCGGCACAGCCTTGGGTTTTTCTTCCGTCAGCGACTGCACCAGCAGGATCGGTTGCGGCTGCTCGTCCTTCTGCGCGATCAATTGCGCGCTGGTGCGAATGTAAGGTTCGCTGAAGTCGAAACGATCCGCGAGCGCCGGGGTCTGTGTAATGTGATTGATGGCGATGTCGTACTTGCCGCTCTCGACGCCGGTCAGCAGATCGTTGGCATCGGTGACGACGAAGTCGGCGCGCACATCCAGTTCGTTGGCCAGCAGTTGACCCAATTCGACTTCGAAGCCATCGAGCTTGTCGTCTTTCTTGAAATTGAAAGGTGGGGTATTGGCGTCGAGGGCGATGCGCAATTCACCGCGGTCGTTTACGTCATCAATCAGTTCGGCGTGAGCCAAAGGGCTCAAAAGGGGTAGCAGACAGATCAGGCCAGGCAGAAAGCGCATGGTCACTCCTTGAATTCATTATTGCGACGCTCTGGTTCAGGCTCGCTTTGCTATGGTTGTCGAGTGCCTTCGACAACGATTGACCATGAAGTTGTGATGGTCACGCGAATTTTACGGAAAAACTGGAGAAGAGAATGAAATCCTTTATGTCACGTGCTGCTTTGGCTGGCCTGTTGATGGGTGTTTCAGTGTTGGCCAGTGCGGCGACGCCCGCGCCGAAAGGTGCCGAAGTGTCCATCGTATCTCCCAAGGACGGCGGCACGGTTCCGAAGACCTTCATGGTCAAGTTCGCTGTTGAAAACGTTTCGCTGGCGCCTGCCGGCGATCCTACCAAGAACACCGGCCATCACCATCTGCTGATCGACGTCGACCAGTTGCCTGCCGCCGGTCAGCCGATTCCAAGCGATGCCAACCATATTCACTTCGGCAAGGCGCAGACTCAGGCTGAAGTGACGCTGACCCCGGGCGAACACACCCTGCAGCTGGAATTGGGTGATGCGAACCACATGCCGTTCGATCCGCCGATCGTTTCGGAAAAGATCACCGTTAACGTCAAATAAAAAAGGGAGCCCTTCGGGGCTCCCTTTTTTATTGAGCTGCAAGTTTCAAGCTATAAGCCACAAGCAAAGCAAACCTCAGCTTGCCGCTTGTAGCTCGAGGCTTGTAGCTGCTTTAGAAAAGCACGCGACTACGGATAGTGCCGTTGACGTGCTGCAGCTTCTCTTGCGCCAGTTCCGAGTACTCGGCGTCCACGTCGATTACAACGTAGCCGACCTTGTCGTTGGTCTGCAGGAACTGACCGGAGATGTTGATGCCGTTTTCGGCGAAGACCTTGTTGATCTCGCTCATCACACCCGGGATGTTCTCGTGGATGTGCAGCAGACGGTGCTTGCCAGGGTGAGCCGGCAGGGCCACTTCCGGGAAGTTCACGGACGATACCGAAGTACCGTTGTCGCTGTACTTGACCAGCTTCTCGGCCACTTCCAGACCGATGTTGGCTTGCGCCTCGGCAGTGGAACCACCGATGTGCGGGGTCAGGATCACGTTGTCCAGGCCACGCAGCGGGCTTTCGAACTCTTCGTCGTTGGAGCGAGGCTCCACCGGGAATACGTCGATGGCCGCGCCGATCAGGTGCTTGTCCTTGATGGCCTCGGCCAGGTGGTCCAGCTCGACCACGGTGCCGCGTGCGGCGTTGATCAGGATGCCGCCCTTCTTGATGGCGCGGATTTCCTTCTCGCCGATCATCCACTGAGTCGCAGCGGTTTCCGGAACGTGCAGGGTCACGATGTCGGACATGCCCAGCAGCTCGTGCAGGTTGCCGACCTGAGTGGCGTTACCCAGCGGCAGCTTGGTCACGGTGTCGTAGAAGTAAACCTGCATGCCCAGGCCTTCGGCCAGAACGGACAGTTGAGTACCGATCGAGCCATAACCGACGATGCCCAGCTTCTTGCCGCGGATTTCGAAGGAGTTGGCCGCGCTCTTGATCCAGCCGCCACGGTGGCAGGAAGCGTTCTTCTCAGGGATGCCGCGCAGCAACAGGATCGCTTCGGCCAGCACCAACTCGGCAACGGAACGGGTGTTGGAGTACGGGGCGTTGAACACGGCGATACCGCGCTCGCGGGCCGCGTCCAGGTCGACCTGGTTGGTGCCGATGCAGAAACAGCCGACAGCGACGAGTTTCTTCGCGTGATCGAAGATCTCTTCAGTCAGTTGAGTGCGGGAGCGAATGCCGATGAAGTGAGCATCAGCGATCTTTTCCTTCAGCTGGGCTTCCGGCAGGGAACCTGTGAGGTACTCGATGCTGGTGTAGCCCGCCGCCTTGAGGACGTCGACAGCCGATTGATGGACGCCTTCGAGAAGAAGGAACTTGATCTTGCTCTTGTCGAGAGAAGTCTTGCTCATCTGCGTAAACCTGTATCCCGGAGAAAAATGGCAGGGAAGGGAGCAGCCTGGAGCTGACCCGAACGGCAGGAAAGCCGTCGCCGCAGAATCGCCCTTGGGCACTATGCTGCGGGGTCGGTATGCTAGCATACGCCCCCGCCAAACACTCATTCCTGCGACGTGAAGCGTTCTCAGGATGACCATGAATTGTTCGAGAGTTCTGTCGATGACCAGTCATGCCGTGATTGAAGAGCTGAAGACCCTGGTTGAGCCTGGCAAGGTGTTGACCGATGCCGAATCGCTGAACGCCTACGGCAAGGACTGGACCAAGCACTTCCCTCCGGCCCCCACGGCCATCGTGTTTCCCAAGACCACCGAACAGGTCCAGGCCATCGTCCTGTGGGCCAACCGGCATAAGGTTGCGCTGGTGCCGTCCGGCGGCCGTACCGGGCTTTCCGCCGCGGCGGTGGCGGCCAATGGCGAGGTCGTCGTCTCGTTCGACTATATGAACCATATCCTCGACGTGAACCTCACCGACCGCACCGCCGTCTGTCAGCCGGGCGTGGTCACCGAACATCTGCAGAACGTCGCCGAAGAAAAGGGCCTGTACTACCCGGTGGATTTCGCTTCCGCCGGATCCAGCCAGATTGGCGGCAATATCGGCACCAATGCCGGCGGGATCAAGGTCATTCGCTACGGCATGACCCGGAATTGGGTCGCCGGCATGAAAGTGGTCACCGGCAAGGGTGACGTGCTGGAACTGAACCGCGACCTGATCAAGAACGCCACCGGCTACGACATGCGCCAGCTGTTCATCGGCTCCGAAGGCACCCTGGGTTTCGTCGTCGAAGCCACCATGCGCCTGGACCGTGCCCCGAAAAACCTCACCGCGATGGTCCTCGGCACCGCCGATTTCGACTCGATCATGCCGGTGCTGCACGCGTTTCAGGGCAGGCTCGACCTGACCGCCTTCGAATTCTTCTCCGACAAGGCCCTGGCCAAGATCATGGGCCGCGGCGATGTCCCGGCGCCGTTTGAAACCGGTTGCCCGTTCTACGTGCTGCTGGAGTTCGAGGCGACCACCGAGGAAGTGGCCAACCTGGCCCTGGAAACCTTCGAGCACTGCGTGGAGCAGGGCTGGGTGCTGGATGGCGTGATGAGCCAGAGCGAAACCCAGCTGCAGAACCTGTGGAAACTGCGCGAGTACATCTCCGAAACCATTTCCCACTGGACGCCGTACAAGAACGACATTTCGGTCACCGTGTCGAAAGTCCCGGCGTTTCTCAAGGAAATCGATGCGATCGTCGGCAAGCATTACCCGGATTTCGAAGTCGTCTGGTACGGCCACATCGGCGACGGCAACCTGCACCTGAACATCCTCAAGCCGGATGACCTGAGCAAGGACGAGTTTTTCGCCAAGTGCGCGACCGTCAACAAATGGGTGTTCGAGATCGTCGAGAAGTACAACGGTTCGATCTCCGCCGAGCACGGCGTGGGCATGACCAAGCGGGATTACCTGACCTACAGCCGTTCGCCGGCCGAGATCGAGTACATGAAAGCGGTCAAGGCGGTGTTCGACCCGAACGGGATCATGAACCCGGGCAAGATTTTCGCTGTTTGAGTTTTGAATTTAAGCGCTACGAACCAGGAGTCGTTCCATGAGCTATCAGCACCAGTATGTCGACGGTACGCGTATTCACTTCCCGCTGGGCAAAGTGGTGTGCATCGGCCGTAACTACGCCGAACACGCCAAGGAACTGGACAATCCGGTGCCTACCGAACCACTGCTGTTCATCAAGCCGGGCAGTTGTGTGGTGCCGCTGGAAGGCGGTTTCAGCATTCCGACCGAGCGCGGTTCGGTGCATTACGAGGCGGAAATCGCGGTGTTGATCGGCAAGCCGTTGTCGACCAAGCCGAGCCGTGAAGAAGTGCTCGACGCCATTTCCGGCTTCGCCCCGGCGCTGGACCTGACCCTGCGGGACAAGCAGGCCGAGCTGAAGTCCAAGGGCCTGCCCTGGGAAATCGCCAAGTCCTTCGACGGCGCGGCGGTAATCGCCCCGTTCGTGTCCGGCGGCACCTTCGCCGACCTGACCGACATCGGCATTCGCCTGACCATCAACGGCGAAGTTCGCCAGGACGGCAACAGCAGCGCCATGCTCAATCCGATCGTGCCGATGATCCAGCACATGGCCGGCTGCTTCTCGCTGCAGGCTGGCGACGTGATCCTGACCGGCACCCCGGTTGGCGTCGGCCCGCTGAATGTCGGTGATGAGCTGGTTCTCGAACTGCCAGGCGCCAGCAGCTTTACCAGCAGCGTTCGCTAGTCCGGATACCCCTGAAATGGCTACCCCCGCACCCCCTGTAATCGCTCGCTAAGCTTTCACAGGGGGC
>NZ_JBSVXG010000267.1:0-7022 GCF_054070595.1 Pseudomonas sp. SDO55104_S430
GTGACCGCTCGGTTCGTAGCCGAGTACTCTATCCAGCTGAGCTACGAGTGCATTTTGTGTTTTTAGACCAGACCACAACTGGCTGAAGCCGAGCTATTCATATTGCTACAAACAACTCTTAAATGGTGCACTCGACAGGATTCGAACCTGTGACCGCTCGGTTCGTAGCCGAGTACTCTATCCAGCTGAGCTACGAGTGCATTTGTTGCCGCGCATTATAGGCCGTTAAATCTGTTTGTAAAGCGCTTTTTTCTAGTAATTTCAACAACTTACAGAAGAAGCCAGATTACAACGTACTACGAAAATAATGGCGGAGAACGGGGGATTCGAACCCCCGACACCCTTTTGAGGTGTACTCCCTTAGCAGGGGAGCGCCTTCGGCCACTCGGCCAGCTCTCCGCAACACGGGGCGTATATTAACCAGCTTCTTCCCCGTTTGCAAACATAAAAATCGATAAAAATTAATGGCTTGGTTCTTCGTCCTTCTCTTTCTTGATGCGCTGGTAGATTTCCTCACGGTGGACAGCTACCTCTTTCGGGGCGTTGACCCCTATACGCACTTGATTTCCTTTGACGCCGAGCACGGTTACGGTGATTTCGCCATCACCAATAATCAGGCTTTCTGCGCACCGACGAGTCAGAATCAGCATACCTTTCACCTCACGCATTTCATTTCAGGGACAGCAGTCTGCAAAAAAGAAGGCAAAAGCCTACAACCAATTCGGCTGAGGCCTACATGCCAGAGTATTGACTAACGCGAGCAAAAGAACAGCTTGGGAGGATCACGCCATTCAAAAAAACAAAAGGCGCGGTCAGACCGCGCCTTTTGCCAAACGCATCACTCGCCCTGGCGGGCCGGTGCGTCCAGATCGAAAGCCGTGTGCAGGGCGCGCACAGCCAGTTCCAGGTATTTCTCTTCGATCACTACGGAGACTTTGATTTCCGAAGTCGAGATCATCTGGATGTTGATGCTTTCCTTGGCCAGCGCTTCGAACATGCGGCTGGCGACGCCTGCGTGAGAGCGCATGCCAACGCCGACGATCGATACCTTGGCGATCTTGGTGTCGCCAACGACTTCGCGGGCACCGATCTCGCGAGCGGTGTTTTCCAGCACGCCCTGGGCGGCCTGGTAGTCGTTGCGGTGCACGGTGAAGGTGAAGTCGGTGGTGTTATCGTGCGAAACGTTCTGCACGATCATGTCGACTTCGATGTTCGCGGCGCTGATAGGGCCGAGAATCTTGAACGCAACGCCCGGGGTGTCTGGCACGCCACGGATGGTCAGCTTGGCTTCATCGCGGTTGAAGGCGATGCCGGAAATGATCGGCTGTTCCATGGTTTCCTCTTCATCGATAGTAATGAGGGTGCCCGGACCCTCCTTGAAGCTGTGCAGTACGCGCAGCGGGACGTTGTACTTGCCGGCGAATTCCACCGCGCGGATCTGCAGCACCTTGGAACCGAGGCTGGCCATTTCCAGCATCTCTTCGAAGGTGATCTTGTCCAGGCGCTGAGCCACGGACACCACGCGCGGATCGGTGGTGTAGACGCCGTCGACGTCGGTGTAGATCTGGCATTCGTCAGCCTTCAGGGCTGCCGCCAGCGCCACGCCAGTGGTGTCGGAACCGCCACGACCGAGGGTGGTGATGTTGCCCTGTTCGTCAACACCCTGGAAACCGGCGACGACGACAACGCGACCGGCCTTCAGGTCGCCGCGAATCTTCTGGTCATCAATCTGCAAGATACGCGCTTTATTGTGCGCACTGTCCGTCAGAATCCGTACCTGGTTGCCGGTGTAGGACACCGCTGGCACACCGCGTTTCATCAGCGCCATGGCCAACAGGGCAATCGTCACCTGCTCACCGGTGGACACGATCACATCCAGCTCACGCGGAACCGGTTGATCTTCGCCACTGATTTGCTTGGCCAGATCGATCAGACGGTTGGTTTCGCCGCTCATTGCAGACAGCACAACCACCAGGTCATCGCCAGCTTCGCGGAATTTCTTAACCTTGTCGGCGACCTGCTCGATTCTCTCGACAGTGCCGACCGAGGTGCCTCCAAATTTCTGTACGATCAAAGCCATTTCAAAGCCGCCTCTGCCCATGAAGGGCGCCCAAATAATCACTCAAACAGCGTTGCGGCCCGCCACTAGACTGCGGACCGCAGGCGCTGCCTTATAAACCCTGCTCTACAAATGGAACGGTCAGCGCCAGCGCCGCGTCCAGAGCGCCGGCGTCGGTACCGCCGCCTTGCGCCATGTCCGGACGACCACCGCCCTTCCCGCCCACTGCCGCAGCGGCTTGCTTCATCAAATCACCGGCTTTGAGTTGGCCAGTCAGGTCCTTGGTTACGCCTGCAACCAGAACGACCTTATCCTCATGGACACTGCCGAGCAGGATCACTGCGCGGCCGAGTTTGTTTTTCAGCTGATCGACCAGCGCCAGCAACGCCTTGCCATCCTGGCCATCGAGGCGCGCAGCCAGCACTTTGGCGCCTTTGACGTCCAGAGCGGAAGCCGACAGATCGTCGCCCGCCGCGCTGGCTGCCTTGGCTTGCAACTGCTCGAGTTGCTTCTCCAGCAGACGGTTGCGCTCCAGCACAGCCGACAGCTTGTCGATCAGGTTGTCGCGGCTGCCCTTGACCAGGCTGGCCGCTTCCTTGAGTTGTTCTTCCGCGCCGTTCAAGTAGGCCAGTGCCGCGGCACCGGTGACTGCCTCGATACGACGTACGCCGGCAGCCACACCGCCTTCGCTGATGATTTTCAGCAGACCGATGTCGCCGGTGCGCTTGGCGTGGATACCGCCGCACAGCTCGACGGAGAAATCGCCCATGCTCAGCACACGAACGCTGTCGCCGTACTTCTCGCCGAACAGCGCCATTGCGCCTTTCTTCTTGGCGGTGTCGATGTCGGTTTCTTCGGTTTCAACGGCGGAGTTCTTGCGGATCTCGGCGTTGACGATGTCTTCCAGTGCCTTGATCTGCTCAGGCTTGATCGCCTCGAAGTGGCTGAAGTCGAAGCGCAGGCGCTGACTGTCCACCAGAGAGCCCTTCTGCTGTACGTGATCGCCCAGCACCTTGCGCAATGCCGCGTGCAGCAAGTGGGTGGCCGAGTGGTTCAGCGAAGTGGCGTGACGCACGTCGGCTTCGACGTGGGCTTCAACCGGCGCACCGATCAACAGGCTGCCCGACGCCAGCACGCCGTGGTGCAGGAACGCACCGCCGGTCTTGGTGGTGTCGCGAACGTCGAAGCGCGCAGGACCGGCCTGCAGGTAACCGCAGTCGCCGACCTGGCCGCCGGATTCGGCGTAGAACGGCGTCTGGTTCAGCACCACGACACCCTCTTCGCCTTCATTCAATACGTCCACCGACTGACCATCTTTATAGATAGCCACAACTTTCGCCGAACCGCTGGTGGCGTGGTAACCGGTGAACTCGGTGTCGACGTCGACCTTGACCAGGCTGTTGTAGTCCATGCCGAAGGAGCTGGCGGAACGGGCACGGACGCGCTGGGCTTCCATTTCACGCTCGAAACCTTCTTCGTCGATGGTCAGGCTGCGCTCGCGAGCGATGTCGCCGGTCAGGTCCATCGGGAAACCGTAGGTGTCGTAGAGTTTGAACACTACGTCGCCCGGTACCACGTCGCCCTTGAGTTCGGCCAGATCCTGCTCGAGGATCTTCAGGCCCTGCTCCAGGGTCTTGGCGAACTGTTCTTCTTCGGCTTTCAGTACGCGCTCGATGTGCGCCTGCTGGGATTTCAGCTCAGGGAAAGCTTCGCCCATCTCGGCAACCAGCGCTGCAACGATCTGGTAGAAGAAGCTGCCCTTGGCGCCCAGCTTGTTGCCATGACGGCAGGCGCGACGAATGATCCGGCGCAGCACGTAGCCACGGCCTTCGTTGGACGGCAGCACGCCGTCGGCAATCAGGAAACCGCAGGAACGGATGTGGTCGGCCACGACTTTCAGGGAAGCCTGGGCGTCGTTAGTGCAACCGATGGCCTTGGCCGAAGCGTCCAGCAGGCTCTGGAACAGGTCGATTTCATAGTTCGAGTGAACGTGCTGCAGCACGGCACTGATCCGCTCCAGGCCCATGCCGGTGTCCACCGACGGTGCTGGCAGCGGGTGCAACACGCCATCGGCGGTGCGGTTGAACTGCATGAACACGTTGTTCCAGATTTCGATGTAACGGTCGCCATCTTCTTCCGGCGAGCCCGGTGGGCCGCCCCAGATGTCGGCGCCGTGATCGTAGAAAATTTCGGTGCAAGGACCGCACGGGCCGGTATCGCCCATGGTCCAGAAGTTGTCGGAAGCGTACGGCGCGCCTTTGTTGTCGCCGATACGGACCATACGCTCGGCCGGAACACCGATTTCCTTGGTCCAGATGTCGTACGCCTCGTCATCGCTGGCGTAGACGGTGACCCACAGCTTTTCCTTCGGCAGGTTCAGCCATTTGTCAGAAGTCAGGAAGGTCCAGGCGTAGGTGATGGCATCACGCTTGAAGTAATCGCCGAAGCTGAAGTTACCCAGCATTTCGAAGAAAGTGTGGTGACGAGCGGTATAGCCGACGTTTTCCAGGTCGTTGTGCTTGCCGCCTGCGCGCACGCATTTCTGGCTGCTGACGGCGCGGGTGTACGCGCGTTTTTCCTGGCCCAGGAAGCAGTCCTTGAACTGGTTCATCCCCGCGTTGGTGAACAGCAGGGTCGGGTCGTTGCCCGGAATCAAAGAGCTGGAGGCTACACGGGTGTGGCCTTGCTCTTCGAAGAAGCGAAGGAAGGCTTCACGGATTTCTGCGCTTTTCATTAGGTTCTTCCACGGAGGCTGCGGCCAAAGGCCTGTTCGAAACGTCACCAGACGAAACGACGGCAAAGGGCCGCATTATATCGGCCCTGCGCGCGGGGTACAGCGTGTTTATACGATAGAAACGGTCAATTGGCGTGCTAACGCTATCACTTGGGCGAAAAGTCGACGAATGTCGCGACGACCTGCTCGATTTGATCACGGCTGACGTCCAAGTGCGTCACCATCCGCAGACGGGCGGCAGCGCTGAGGGTGATGCCACGCTCGGCGGCAAACGCCTTGAGCGCCTGGGCCTTGTCACCGATGTTCACGTACACCATGTTGGTCTGCACCGGCTCGACTTCATAACCCGCCGCACGCAGGCCTTCGGCCAGTCGCTGGGCATTGGCGTGGTCTTCGGCCAGACGCTGCACGTTGTGATCCAGCGCATAGAGGCCCGCCGCGGCGAGAATCCCGGCCTGGCGCATGCCGCCACCGACCATCTTGCGCAAGCGCCGCGCCTTGGCAATCAACTCTGCCGAGCCGCACAGCACCGAGCCGATCGGTGCGCCGAGGCCTTTGGACAGGCACACCGAGACCGAATCGAAGTGCTGGGTGATTTCCCGGGCATCGACACCCAGCTTGACCGCCGCGTTATACAGCCGCGCGCCATCCAGGTGCAGTTGCAGCCCATGCTCGCGGGTGAAACCGCGAGCCTGTGCCAGATACTCAAGTGGCAGCACCTTGCCCTGCATGGTGTTTTCCAGCGCCAGCAGGCGGGTGCGGGCGAAGTGGAAGTCGTCCGGCTTGATCGCAGCGGCGACATGAGCCAAGTCCAGTGAACCATCGGCCTGCACTTCCAGCGGCTGCGGCTGGATGGAACCGAGCACCGCCGCACCGCCGCCCTCATATTTATAGGTATGCGCCTGCTGGCCGACGATGTATTCGTCGCCGCGCTCGCAATGGGCCATCAAGCCGAGCAGGTTGCTCATGGTGCCGCTGGGGACAAACAGCGCGGCAGCAAAACCCAGGCGCTTGGCCAGCTCGGCTTCCAGTCGATTGACCGTCGGATCTTCGCCATAGACATCATCGCCGGTGGCCGCGGTGGCCATCGCGTCGAGCATGCCGGCGGAGGGTTGGGTGACGGTGTCGCTGCGAAGATCGATAACACTCATGAGTCTGGCCTCGGTAAGCAGGGGGAAATCCCTTTCAGACAGGAATTACTGCGGTCATGCCGTTGATTAATCAACCCTTGGGTGAGGAAAAGGCGGATTAATGCAGCGAAAAAGCCGATGGCAATCATCTGAAAGCATCAATGCACCTGTAGGAAATATGTGTTACAAACTCTGCGCCGCCACACAGTCTGGCGGCAAAAACGTTCTCAGGGCGGGGTGCAACTCCCCACCGGCGGTAATTGCGCGCAAGGCGCATAGCCCGCGAGCGCTTGGTGACGGCACCGCTTTCGGTGCCTGGCAGCAAGGTCAGCAGACCCGGTGTGATTCCGGGGCCGACGGTCATAGTCCGGATGAAGAGAGAACGGGATTGTTGCCGATGGGCCGTGCGCAGCATTGCTGCGAGCGTGCGTACCCTGAAATCCCCTTCGATTCATAACGCCCTGTTTTTCACACAAACAGGAGTCAGAACATGCAACCCACCGCAATCGACAGCAAAAGCAAACACCATCAGGGCGAGCGCGTTGCGTTCATTCAGGCCTGCTGGCACAAGGATATTGTCGATCAGAGCCGTAAAGGCTTCGTCGCCGAAATGATTGCCCAAGGTTATCAGGAGTCCGACATCGATTTCTTCGAGGTCGGCGGTGCATTTGAAATGCCTCTGCACGCCAAATTGCTGGCCAAGACCGGTCGTTATGCCGGCATCGTCGCGGCTGCGCTGGTGGTGGATGGCGGGATCTACCGTCACGATTTCGTCGCCCATTCAGTGGTCAGCGGCCTGATGCAGGTTCAACTGGAAACCGAAGTTCCGGTGTTCTCGGTGTCCCTGACTCCGCACCACTTCCATGCCGGTGAAGAGCATCACAAGTTCTTCTTCGAGCATTTCCTGCATAAGGGTCAGGAAGCGGCGAAGACTTGTGCGGATACGCTGAAGAAGGTGCGGGCGTTGCAGCGGACTGAGCCGCGGGCAGTCGCTGTCTAAAACACAAAACCTGTGGATTGGGTGATCTGCCTGATTTCACTCAATCCCATTGTGGGAGCGGGCTTGCTCGCGAATGCGGTGTATCGGTCAATATTTATG
>NZ_JBSVXG010000268.1:0-6990 GCF_054070595.1 Pseudomonas sp. SDO55104_S430
CACATTCGATCGAGTTCTTTCAGGAGGAATACGATCGAATGTGGGAGCGGGCTTGCTCGCGAAAGCGGTAGTCCAGTCAATACAAACCCCAGTTAGAGGTACTTATCCGTCACCGCCCCCTCCGAAGCACTCGACACCGTCTTCGCATACTTGGCCAGCACCCCGCGCCGATACTTCGACTGCGGCCGCACCCAGCGCGCCTTGCGCTCGGCCAGCACCGCATCGGACACATCCACCGTAATTTCCCGCGTCTCGGCATCGATGGTGATTCTGTCGCCATCTTCGACCAGGGCAATCGGCCCGCCCTCAAAGGCTTCCGGCGTGATATGCCCCACCACGAACCCATGGGACCCACCGGAAAAACGCCCGTCGGTAATCAACGCCACATCCTTGCCCAATCCCTTGCCCATCACCGCCGACGTCGGTGAAAGCATCTCGCGCATACCCGGACCGCCCTTGGGGCCTTCGTAGCGGATCACGATCACTTCGCCGGGCTGCACTTCACCGTTGAGAATTCCGGCCAGCGCACCTTCTTCGCCGTGATACACCCGCGCCTTGCCCTCGAAGCGCAAGCCTTCCTTGCCGGTGATCTTGGCCACCGCGCCCGTGGGCGAGAGGTTGCCGCGCAACACCACCAGGTGAGAGTCCTTTTTGATTGGCTGGTCGAAGGGCAGGATCACGTCCTGGCCGTCGGGGTAATCGTCGACATCGGCGAGGTTTTCGGCGAGGGTCTTGCCGGTCACGGTCATCACGTCGCCGTGGAGCATGCCGGCGGCAAGCATGCGTTTCATCAGCGGCTGGATGCCGCCGATGGCCACCAGTTCGCTCATCATGTACTTGCCGCTGGGGCGCAGGTCGGCGACCACCGGGGAGATTTTGCCCAGCTCGACGAAGTCATCCAGGGTCAGCTCGACATCCACTGCATGGGCCATGGCCAGCAGGTGCAGCACGGCGTTGGTGGAGCCGGCGAGGGCGATTACCACGCGGATGGCGTTTTCGAAAGCCTGGCGGGTCATGATGTCCCGGGGCTTGAGGTCGAGCTTGAGCAGTTCCATCACCTGCTGACCGGCGCGGAAGCTGTCCGAGACTTTATCGCTGCCCACGGCATCCTGGGAGCTGGAACCGGGCAGGCTCATGCCCAGCGCTTCGATGGCCGAGGCCATGGTGTTGGCGGTGTACATGCCGCCGCAGGAACCGGGGCCGGGAATGGCCACTTCCTCGATCTGCTTGACCTGGATTTCGTTGATGTCGCCGCGGGCATGCTGGCCCACGGCTTCGAACACGGAAATGATGTCGGTGTGGCCGGCCCCCGGGCGGATGGTGCCGCCGTAGACGAAGATCGACGGCCGATTGAGCCGCGCCATGCCGATCAGGCAGCCGGGCATGTTCTTGTCGCAGCCGCCCACGGTCACCAGGCCGTCGAAACCTTCGCAGCCGACCACCGTTTCGATGGAGTCGGCGATCACCTCGCGCGACACCAGCGAATACTTCATGCCTTCGGTGCCGTTGGCGATGCCGTCGGAAATGGTGATGGTGTTGAACACGACCCCTTTGGCGCCGGCGGCATTCGCGCCTTTTTCGGCTTCAAGGGCCAGCTTGTCGATGTGCATGTTGCACGGCGTGACCATCGCCCAGGTTGAGGCGATGCCGATCTGCGGCTTGGTGAAATCTTCATCGGTAAAGCCCACGGCCCGCAGCATGGCCCGGGCCGGGGCGGCTTCGACGCCGTCGATGACTTCGGAGGAATATTTGCGCAAATCGTCTTTGTCGCTCATAACTTCACCTCAAACGTTCGTCGAGCCGTTTCGATGTAAAAGTCTGAACAAGTATAGAGCGCCAGGGGCGGCTGCCCGGACTATCCGGTCATCAACAGACGCGCGGGTTTGCCGTGTCGTGATATTCTTCGCAACAACTTGGTTTGACCTATTCAGTTTTCCTGCCTTCGAGGCGGGCAAACGGAATCACTGTCGCTCAAGTAGCTGAAGCCAAAAAAGATAAAAAGTCAGTTCAGAAGGGACAAATAACTGAGGTCGATGCAGTTCGTCGGCCTTGTGTGCCCACCCTGCAAATCCAGTGCGTGTAACCGGACAGTCGGCCTGGCTGTCGTGATCGAGGGACTCGTGGCGGGATCGGCAGGGCGGATGACGTTTTATCAAAGGTGTTACAGATGTTTAAGAAAGTAAACACGGCCCTGGTGGGGCTGGCTTTGTCGTTGGGGATGACGACAGCCCACGCCGCAGATGCCAAGAAAGTCGATGTGTTGCTGGTTGGCGGCGGCATCATGAGCGCAACCCTGGGTGTATGGCTCAACGAGCTGGAGCCCGGCACCTCGATGGAAATGATCGAGCGTCTGGACGGCGTCGCCCTGGAAAGCTCCAACGGCTGGAACAACGCCGGCACCGGTCACTCCGCCCTGGCCGAACTGAACTACACCCCGGAAGACGACAAAGGCAACGTGTCGATTCCCAAGGCCGTCGAAATCAACGAAGCGTTCCAGGTTTCCCGTCAGTTCTGGGCCTGGCAGGTCCAGCAGGGCGTGCTGAAGAACCCGCGCTCGTTCATCAACACCACGCCGCACATGAGCTTCGTGTGGGGCGATGACAACATCAAATTCCTGAAAAAGCGCTACGAAGCCCTGCAGGCCAGCCCGCTGTTCACCGGCATGCAGTACTCCGAAGACCCGGCTGTGATCAAGAAGTGGGTCCCGCTGATGATGGAAGGGCGTGACCCGAACCAGAAAATCGCGGCCACCTGGAGCCCGCTGGGTACCGACATGAACTTCGGCGAAATCACCCGCCAGTTCGTTGCGCACCTGCAGACCCTGCCGAAATTCGACTTGAAACTGTCCAGCGAAGTGCAGGACATCACCAAGAACGACGACGGCACCTGGCGCGTCACCTACAAAAACCTGAAAGACGGCAGCAAGTCCGAAACCGACGCCAAGTTCGTGTTCATCGGCGCCGGCGGCGGTGCCCTGCACCTGCTGCAGAAGTCGGGCATCCCTGAAGCCCGTGAATACGGTGGCTTCCCGGTGGGTGGCTCGTTCCTGGTGACCGATAACCCGGCCATCACCGAGCAACACCTGGCCAAGGCCTACGGCAAAGCTTCCGTCGGCGCGCCACCTATGTCGGTTCCACACCTGGACACCCGCGTGCTCGATGGCAAGCGCGTGATCCTGTTTGGCCCGTTCGCGACCTTCAGCACCAAGTTCCTCAAGGAAGGCTCGTACTTTGACCTGCTGACATCGACCACCACGCACAACGTGTGGCCAATGACCAAGGTCGGCATCAAGGAATACCCGCTGGTGGAGTACCTGGCCGGCCAGCTGATGCTGTCTGACGAAGACCGCCTCAACGCCCTGAAGGAATACTTCCCGAACGCCAAGGCCGAAGACTGGCGTCTGTGGCAAGCAGGCCAGCGCGTGCAGATCATCAAGCGTGACGAAGCCGCCGGTGGCGTGCTGAAACTCGGTACCGAAATCGTCGCCTCTTCCGACGGCAGCATTGCCGGCCTGCTGGGCGCCTCCCCAGGTGCCTCGACCGCCGCGCCGATCATGCTGTCGGTGATCCAGAAGGTGTTCAAGGACAAGGTCGCGACTCCTGAGTGGCAGGAAAAACTGCACAAGATCGTCCCGAGCTACGGCACCCAGTTGAACAGCGACCCGGCCAAAGTGGCAGAAGAATGGGCCTACACCGCCAAGGTGCTGGAACTGCCAACCCCACCGGTCATCGGCCAGCCAGCCCCGGCTGTTGAAACCGAACAGGCCGTGCCTGTGAAAGAGAGTGCAGCGAACGACATGGCGCTGTAATTCGCCGTCAAGCTGAACCGCAAAAGGAAAGCCCGCTGAACCGGTGACGGTCAGCGGGCTTTTTATTGCTCGGAATCTGGCCCACCTCTGTAGGAGCGAAGCTTGCTCGCGAAAGCGGCGTGTCAGGCAATGAAGATGCTGAAGCTACCAACCCCATCGCGAGCAGGCTCGCTCCCACAGGTACAGTGGGTGTACGCAAAATCCGCGGCCAACCAAAACCACTGTGGGAGCGGGCTTGCTCGCGAAAGCGGCGCGTCAGGCAATGAAGATGTTGAATCTGCCGGCCTATTCGCGGGCGAGCCTCGCTCCTACAGTTTCCGTGGGTGTAAGCAAAGTCTGCGGCCAACCAAAACCACTGTGGGAGCGAGCCTGCTCGCGATAAATCCTGGGTTAGCACTGTCTCAGTGGGAGTTGCCGAAGGCTGCAATCTTTTGATCCTGCTTTTAAAAGATCGCAGCCTCGTTGCACTCGACAGCTCCTACGGGAAGCGTGCCCCCAATCTCATCTGATCCGTATTTTTCATCGCTTTCTGCCTCTGTAATGCACTCAGTTCACCCCGCACAATAGCGGCGCGTTCCGCAGTCACACATGCGGTGCACCGCAAAACTCAATGTGCAGGAGGCCTTATGGGCAAGATGGCGATTTTTCTGGGTGGCTTTCTGGTGGTGACCATTCTGATTGGCATGCTGGCGACGATTTCGCCAGTGTGAGCGAAGCTGTCTATGATTGACCGGGATTGATTCATTCCTTGAGGTCAACATGGCTTTGACGCTTCTGCTGCGCTGCAGCGATCTGGACGGCACGCGCCGGCACTACCGCGACACCCTGGGCTTCACCGTGTTCGACTCTGCGGAATCGACCCTCACGGTGGTGCTGGATGATTGTCGGATCACCTTCACGCAGCAGAACCTGTGGGGTACTGCGATGGCGTGCTCCGGCACGATCTATTGCGCGATTTCCGAAGTGGATCGGTACTACGAATCGGTCAAGGACAAGGTCGAGATTGCCTGGCCGTTGCAGGACATGCCGTACGGATCACGGGAGTTCGGCGTGCGCGATTGCAATGGGTATTACCTGGCGTTTGCGCAGCTTTCGGCGGTTGGCTGATCCGGGTTTTGTGGTGTTGTGCAGGGCCTTTCGCGGGCGAGCCTCGCTCCTACAGGTCCAGTGAAGACCTGTACGCGAAGGCGCCCGACTCAATGCTTCTGCATGATCTGAATCAGATTGCCGCAAGTATCATCGAACACCGCCGTAGTCACCGGCCCCATAGCCGTCGGCGGCTGGGTGAAGCGCACACCCGCTGCGCAGAGCCGCGCATACTCGGCGTGAACGTCCTCGACACCGAAGGAGGTGAAGGGGATGCCATCCTGTTTCACTGCCGCCTTGAACGGCTTCGCCGCCGGATGCGCGTCGGGCTCCAGCAGCAATTCCACACCATCGGGATCGCCGGGAGACGTGAGCGTCAGCCAGCGAAACTGCCCCATGGGAATGTCGTGCTTGAGCTCGAAACCCAGCACATCCCGATAGAAGGCCAGCGCCTTGGCCTGGTCATCGACCATCACGCTCGTCACTACGATTTTCATTCATCTCTCCTCCCTGTTGATCGCCCGATCTGGCTTGGATAACGAGTTGCTATTGTTCGTTAGCGATACGTTACGCGTTTCTTCTGAACATGAAATCTGGAGTGAACATTCTCGTGATGCACGTCCAGACACCGCTGGCATCCAGACAGCCCGCGTTATCGTTGGCGACCATCGCGAGCAAGCTCGCTTCTGCAAGGGCCGGTTCGTCCGGTAAATGCGATCTGTCAGGGAAATACCGGCTCACGATGCCTATGCTGACACCGGCCAGTTCCTTCGCATGGCAGCCATCACTTACCGGCAAGGTGAACAGATGAACCGCACGCCTCACGATCCTGCAACCGAAACCAATCCGACGCGCCGGCTGGGCAAATCCTATCGCTTCGCCGACGAGCATATGGACCTGTTCTTCATGGCCGCGCTGGGCTGGGGGCCGTCCGGCGGTCTGGATGTCGGGCAGGCGTACTACATCGCCGAACACATCGTCGATGGCGACCCCGATAGCTGGGTAAAAGCCTTCTGCGACTACGGTGACTATCTGGAGCGGCAAGCCAGCGAATGGCTGGCCAAAGGCTGGCGGCGTTCGGCGGGAGAGATGCGTTTGAAGGCATTCGCCAGTTACCGCTCGGCCTGGCAGTTTGCCGGTCCCGGCGAGCGCTTCTGCGAGTTGTACGCGCAGCATCAGCGCGCTTTCAAGCTGGCCGTTGCCGAATTGCAACTGGCGGGCACCCGTTTCGAAATCCCGTGGAAGCACAGTCATCTGGCAGGGCATTACTTTGCCAATGCCGATACCCAGGCGCCGCTGGTGCTGGTGATCGGCGGCTCCGATACCTGTCATGAAGACCTGTTCCTCACCGTGGGGCGCAATCTGCTGGAGCGCGGCTACAGCGTGGCCCTGGCCGACTTGCCGGGACAGGGCGACTCACAGGCCCGCGATTTGTACTGGGAGGCGCACGCGGAACGGCCGATCGCCGCCGTGATCGATCATCTTGTCGCGCACTTTGGTGCCCGAGCAGGGCATATCGCCTTGCTCGGTTTGAGCCTGGGCGGTTACTTCGCCTGCCGCGCCGCCGGTTACGAAAGCCGATTGGCCGCGGTGATGGCGAGCACGCCGCTGCCCGATGCGGGCGAGATGTTCGCCAGGTCGGTCAAGGCCGTCACCCACGACTACAACGCTGGCCCCATTTCCGCGGCGGGGATGCGCAATCATGAGACGACCTTCTGGAAAGCCGGTGCGACGACGCCCGAGGAACTGGTTCAGCGCACGGACCTGATGCGCGCCGATCCCGAGCGGGTCACGCTGCCGTTCCTGTCGCTGCTCGGCGGTGGCGAGTCGGACCTGTTTACCGGACAGTCGCGGGCCTGGCACTCGACCATCGCCTCAACCCGCAAGTCCCTGGTGGAACTGCCGGCGCAGACCGGTGCCGACGGTCATGTGCAGGTCAACAACCGGTTGCGCCTGGCGCAGGAGTGCTGTGGTTGGCTGGACGATCTGTTCGCCCGAAATGCGCCGTCCCTGTAGGAGCGAGCACGCTCGCGATGAACGTCCAGACACCGCGGGCATTCAGACAGCCAGCGTTATCGTTGACGACCATCGCGAGC
>NZ_JBSVXG010000269.1:0-6980 GCF_054070595.1 Pseudomonas sp. SDO55104_S430
ACTGTGCATTGACTGACACACCGCATTCGCGAGCAAGCCCGCTCCCACATTTGTTTTGCATCGTCCTCAAAATAGAACAGGCCCCGACATCCTTGTCGGGGCCTGTAATGGCCACGTCCTTGTGGCCTTTCGCATGAACTCCAAGAGACGACAGACGTATTGCTCGGCCCGCCTGTCGCGTCTTCTCCCAGTCCAGGCGAGAAGCTTGCCTTACTCGGCTTTCAGGCCGTCAGCGGAGACCGCTTTCACGCCTTTGATTTTCTTGGTGATCGCCACGGCGGTGGCTTTCTGGGATTCAGTCACGGCAGTTGTCGAAGACAGGGACACGACGCCTTTGTTGGTTTCAACTTTGATGTCGGTACCAGGAATGCCTTTTTCGGTGACGAGGTCGCTTTTGACTTTGGTGGTAATCCAGGTATCGGAAGTAGCTTCCTTGGCTTGGGTCATTTCACCGGCTGCGAGCATCAGTGGGGCCTGAGTGGCTTCTGACTGTGCAAACGCGGCATTGGCCATGGTCAGGGTCAGTGCGGTAGCAGTAGCGGCAGCGATAGCGAACTTCTTCATACGAGTAACTCCTGTTTTTCTGGAAAGTCTGCTGGGATATTTGTCAGCAGGTACAGGAAATATTGCGAACGGTGTGCCAAGTTTGAGACTGCCGATAAAACGTTAAAAATCAATAAGTTATGAAAAAACGATTCTTTCGAAACCATGCAAATTGCATGACTTGGAATTTCTCGACTTGCAAGTTGCAGACTTTAAAGCAGGCGTAAGGCCATGAATTTGCGAGATTTTCCAACGTTATTAGGAATGCGATTAGTTCCTTGTATGTTTCCCAAAAAAAATGCCTCTATCTCACGATAGAGGCATTTATGTTTGGTAGGTAACTTAACTGGCAGCTGCTGTGCAGCCAGGTGGCGCGTATTCAGCAGTAACGCCGGTCGCGCACGACCAGCCGGTAGTGCTACGAGAAAGCGTAATGGTTTTCCCGGCAACCGGGGCCGGAGCTTTTTGCAATGTGCAAACGATCGTTCCCGCACCGGAAGCAACTGTACCAGTTACCGCAATGGCGCAGTTCTGCGTTGTTGTACCAGCCCCCGTCAGAGTGGTCGGCTCAGCTGTACCAGAATTCATCAAATCCTCAAACGGCACCTTCAACGCGGCAATCTCCGCCAACCCCGCCGTCACCTTCGCCCGCGCCTGATACTTGGAATAAGCCGGAATCGCAAACGTCGCCAGAATCCCGATGATCGCCACCACGATCAGCAGCTCGATCAGGGTAAAACCTTTTTGAGTCTTCATAGACAGCCTCCGTGCATGAGTAGGAATCTCATGATCTGAATCTGTCTCAGCACAGCCCATGCCAAGCCCCGTGCGCCCAATTGGCGGGGGCATTGGAAGGCGTTGCCGCCCCGCACGGCCCCCAGGATCCGCACTATCTGACACTTTTTGTCACCCGACCGTGCCTGGTTTGGCTCCTTCGCTTGACTAGGCTATAAGTCATCCAACGGTCTTCCCCCGGATTCCCAATGAATGACATCGCCTTAAGCGGTCTGGCCAAGCAATTGGTGCTGGCCGAACTGCTCACTGACAAAAGCGCGCAACAGGCGTCGCAGCAAGCCCAGCGCAACCGTATCTCGCTGGTCAGCTATCTGGTGCAGAACAAACTGGTGAAAAGCCGCCAGGTCGCCGAGATTGCCTCGGAACATTTCGGCATGGCCCTGATGGACCTCAATCACCTCGACAAGGAAACCCAACCCAAGGGACTGGTGAGCGAAAAGCTCGTGCGCCAGCACCACGCCTTACCGCTCTGGCGGCGTGGCAACAAGTTGTTCGTGGGGATTTCCGACCCGACCAATCACCAGGCCATCAACGACATTCAATTCAGCACCGGCCTGAGCACCGAAGCGATCCTGGTCGAAGAAGACAAGCTCAGCGACGCCATCGAGAAATTCTTCGACACTCATTCCAGCGGTCTGGAAGAGATGGGCGACGTTGACCTCGATGGCGTGGACATCGAATCGGACGACGACCGCCAGGACGCCATCGTCGGCCAGGATGCCGATGACGCGCCAGTGGTGCGCTTCGTTCACAAGATGCTGCTCGACGCTATCCGAAGCGGCTCCTCCGACTTGCATTTCGAACCCTACGAAAAGGTCTTCCGCGTGCGTGTGCGCACCGACGGCATCCTGCGCGAAGTCGCCAAGCCGCCGATCCAGTTGGCCAGCCGCATCGCCGCAAGGCTCAAGGTCATGGCCAGCCTCGACATCTCCGAGCGCCGCAAGCCCCAGGACGGGCGAATCAAGATGCGCCTGTCGAAAAGCCGATCCATCGATTTCCGGGTCAACACCCTGCCCACCCTGTGGGGCGAAAAGGTGGTGATCCGGATCCTCGATCCGTCCAGCGCGCAGATGGGCATTGACGCACTCGGTTACGAACCCGAGCAGCAAGCGTTGTACATGGAGGCGCTCAAGCAGCCCCAGGGAATGATTCTGGTGACCGGTCCCACCGGTTCCGGCAAGACCGTCTCGCTCTACACCGGTCTGAATATTCTCAATACCGTCGACATCAATATCTCCACCGCCGAAGACCCGGTGGAGATCAACATGGAAGGCATCAACCAGGTCAACGTCAATCCCAAACAGGGCATGGACTTCGCCCAGGCACTGCGCTCGTTCCTGCGTCAGGACCCGGACGTGATCATGGTCGGCGAGATCCGCGACCTGGAAACCGCGGAAATCGCCATCAAGGCCGCCCAGACCGGCCACCTTGTGCTGTCGACCCTGCACACCAACAGCGCCGCGCAAACCCTGACCCGCCTGCACAACATGGGCATCCAGGGCTTCAACATCGCCACCTCCGTCAGCCTGATCATCGCCCAGCGCCTGGCGCGCAAGCTGTGCAGCCACTGCCGCGTTCCTTTGGACATTCCCCGTGAGGCCTTGCTTAAGGAAGGTTTCCCCGAGGAACGCATCGGCACGTTCACGATCTACGGGCCGGCCGGTTGCGATCACTGCAACGGCGGTTACCGGGGACGCGTGGGGATTTACGAAGTGGTGAAAAACACGCAAGAACTGCAACGGCTGATCATGGCCGAGGGCAACGCGCTGCAGATCGATGATCAGATGCGCAAGGACGGCTTCGATGATCTGCGCACCTCGGGCCTGCACAAAGCCATGCAGGGCATCACCAGCCTTGAAGAAATCAACCGGGTTACCAAGGATTGAACATGGCGGTCAAAGCAGCAAAAGTCAGCACCTATCTCTGGGAAGGCACCGACCGCAAAGGCACCAAAATCACTGGCGAGTTGAGCGGCGTGAACCCTGCGCTGGTCAAGGCGCAACTGCGCAAGCAAGGCATCAACCCGGGCAGAGTCCGCAAGAAATCGCCCTCATTGCTCCGTCTGGGCAAAGGCATCAAGGCCAAGGACATCGCCCTGTTTACCCGGCAGATGGCGACCATGATGAAGGCCGGCGTGCCGTTGTTGCAGTCCTTCGACATCATCGGCGAGGGCTTTGAAAACCCGGCCATGCGCGCGCTGGTGGATGAGGTCAAACAGGAGGTCGCGGCCGGTAACAGCTTCGCCGCGGCCCTGCGCAAAAAGCCCAAATACTTCGATGAGCTGTACTGCAATCTGGTGGATGCCGGCGAGCAGGCCGGTGCTTTGGATACGCTGCTGGAACGAGTGGCGACCTACAAGGAAAAAAGCGAAAGCCTCAAGGCCAAGATCAAGAAAGCCATGACCTACCCGCTGGCAGTGATCTTCGTCGCCGCCATCGTGACCGGGATTCTGCTGGTCAAGGTAGTGCCGCAATTCCAGTCGGTGTTCGAAGGCTTTGGCGCCGAGCTGCCGGCATTCACCGTGATGGTCATCGGACTGTCGCGGTTCATGCAGGAATGGTGGTGGATGATGCTGGGCGGGTTGATCGCGGCGATTTTTGCGGTTCGTCACGCACTCAAGACCTCCCAGGGCTTTCGTGACCGAATGGATGCCTGGCTGCTGAAAGTGCCTCTGGTAGGCACCCTGTTGTACAAATCCGCCGTGGCTCGTTTTGCCCGCACCCTCTCGACTACTTTCGCCGCTGGCGTACCTCTGGTCGAAGCCCTGGATTCCGTGGCTGGTGCCGCCGGTAATGTGGTCTTCAAGCGTGCGGTGCTGCGGATCAAGCAGGACGTTTCCACCGGCATGCAGTTGAATTTTTCCATGCGTTCCTCCGGTATTTTTCCGACCATGGCGATCCAGATGACCGCCATTGGCGAAGAATCCGGTGCGCTGGATGAGATGCTGGACAAGGTCGCGGGCTTCTACGAAGACGAGGTCGACAATATGGTCGACAGTCTCACCAGCCTCATGGAACCGTTCATCATGGTGGTGTTGGGTGTTATCGTCGGCGGCCTGGTGGTTGCGATGTACCTGCCCATATTCCAACTCGGTTCAACGATCTGACATGCCCTTGAACGAAATCATGACGCTCTACCCGCTGGCATTCGTGACTATTGCCGGGCTGGTGGGGCTGCTGGTCGGCAGCTTTCTCAACGTGGTGATCTGGCGCCTGCCGAAAATGCTCGAACGCGAATGGCGCATGCAGGCCCATGAGATTCTCGGGATGCCCGAAGAAAAGCCCCAGCCCACCTACAATCTGCTGCTGCCTCACTCCCAGTGCCCGCGCTGCGAACACCGCATTCGCGCCTGGGAAAACATTCCCGTCATCAGCTTTCTGTTTCTGCGCGGACGCTGTTCCGCCTGCGCGACCCCCATCAGCAAACGCTACCCACTCACGGAACTCGCCTGCGGCCTGTTGTCGGCGTTCGTTGCCTGGCATTTCGGATTCGGCTGGCAAGCCGCCATGGCGCTGCTGCTGACCTGGGGTCTGTTGGCGATGAGCCAGATCGATGCCGACCATCAACTGCTGCCGGACGTGTTGGTGTTACCGCTGCTGTGGATGGGTCTGATCGTCAACAGCCTCGAACTGTTCGTCTCGCTGCACGACGCATTGTGGGGAGCCATTGCCGGCTATCTGTTGCTCTGGTCGGTGTTCTGGGTGTTCAAGCTGATCACCGGCAAGGACGGCATGGGTCATGGCGACTTCAAGCTGCTGGCAATGTTCGGAGCCTGGGGTGGCTGGCAGATTCTGCCGCTGACCATCCTGCTGGCGTCCTTCGTCGGAGCAATCATCGGCGTGATTTACCTGCGCCTGAGCAAGGCAAAAACCTCCACGCCCATCCCCTTCGGCCCCTATCTGGCAATTGCCGGCTGGATTGCCATGCTCTGGGGTGGTCAAATAACCGACTTCTATTGGCAGTTTGTCGGTTTGAAATGAATACCCCTGCGCAAAAACCCTGGATTCTCGGCCTCACCGGCGGCATCGGCAGCGGCAAAAGCGCTGCTGCCCAGCATTTCATCGACCTGGGCGTACACGTGGTCGATGCCGATCATGCCGCGCGCTGGGTCGTGGAGCCGGGCCGTCCGGCGCTGGCGAAAATCGCCGAACACTTCGGCCCCGGCGTGTTGCAGGCCGACGGTCAGCTGGATCGCGCGGCCCTGCGTAAACTGATCTTCGAAGTAGCGGATGAGCGTCGCTGGCTCGAAGCCTTGCTGCATCCGTTGATCGCCGAAGAAATCGCTCATCACCTGGCACTGGCAGAATCACCTTACGCCATTCTGGTTTCACCGCTGCTGATCGAGTCCGGCCAGTACGCCATGACCCAGCGGGTGCTGGTGATCGATGCCCCGGAACAGCTGCAGATCGAACGCACCTTGCAGCGGGACCAGACCAGCGAAGAGCAGGTCCAGGCGATCCTCAAGGTCCAGTCCAGTCGCCAGGATCGCGTGAGTCATGCCAACGATGTGGTGGTCAACGACCGCGACCTCGCCTGGCTGCGCAGCGAGGTCGAACGCCTGCATCACTTTTACCTTACTTTGCCTGGAGGCCAGTCATGAGCCAGTACCCAACCGTCGAATGCCCGACCTGCGGCGCCCCTGTGGAATGGAGCCCCGAAAGCCTGTTCAGGCCCTTCTGCTCCGACCGCTGCAAGCTGATCGACCTGGGCGCCTGGGCTTCGGAAGAGCACAAGATTCCGGTGGCCCCGGATGCCGAAGACGAAATGTTCAGTGGCGACTTCGAACCTCGCCATCACTGATATCGGGAACACCTGCCGATCCCGGGCCTGAACAGACTCAGGACCCGGGATCGTCGTCTTTCCACGGCGCCGACAGATAGCGCGTACGATTGAAGGTCTCCAGCCATTCCGGGCAGAACACCACCAGCGCGCTGACCACCATGCCGTTGATGAACGCCTCGGGAAAAATGATCAGCCATAAATAGCCGATGAAATCCTCGAGCCAGTACGGCATCGCAAAACGCTCGTCGAACCACAGCACCGTCAGCGCCAGCAACAGGCACAGCAACGCCGACAACGCCGCGGCGAAGAAACCGGAAACGAAGATATATACGAAGAGATTGCGCGGCTGAGCACGCTCGACCACGATCGCACAGCACTCGGTGACCAGCACCGGCAGCAGAATGAACAGTGCGCCATTGACCCCCATCGCCGTCAGGTCCTGACGCCCCAGCAGCACCAGTCCCGTTTGCGCAATGAGCCCACCGACGATCGCCAGCGGCCAGTCGAGCAGCAGCGTTACCGCCGTCATGCCGATGAAGTGATAGGACACGCCGGTATCGAAATCCCGCCGCACCAGCCACAGCAGAAACAGCGCGAACACTGTGCCGAGCACCAGATGCTGACGACGGCTGTCGGTGAACAACTCGACCCAGGATGCACGACAGATCGCCCAGATCAGCACCGGTACATAGATCAGCCAACCCAGCGTGAGGGTTTCGGGTGACAGCAACTCGACGCCGATCATGCAGGGCTCACTCCTTGGAAGAGATCCCAGTCTACACCGCACCCACAACCCCTGTAGGAGCGAGCACGCTCGCGATGGAGGCCCGAACACCGCTGGGTGTCAGGCAGCCCGCATC
>NZ_JBSVXG010000270.1:0-6950 GCF_054070595.1 Pseudomonas sp. SDO55104_S430
GTCGACATCATCGTCGCCTGACACACCGTCTTCGCGAGCAAGCCCGCTCCCACATTTTGATCGCGTTCGGTCAGGGCTTTTTAGCGCTGGCCTTGGCCTTGGCGCCGCGCTGGCGCTGGGCTTCGAACAGGCACACACCTGTTGCCACCGATACGTTCAGGCTGCTGACGCTACCGGCCATCGGTAGATGAACCAGATAGTCGCAATGCTCACGAGTCAGGCGGCGCATGCCCTTGCCTTCGGCACCCATGATCAGAATGGTCGGGCCGGTCAGGTCCTGCTCGTAGATACTGGTTTCCGCCTCCCCTGCCGTACCGACAATCCACAGGCCGCGCTGCTGGAGTTTTTCCAGGGTGCGAGCCAGGTTGGTCACCGCCACCAGCGGGATTACTTCGGCAGCACCGCAGGCGACTTTTCGCACAGTCGGCGTCAAGGTCGCAGACTTGTCCTTCGGCACGATCACCGCCAGCGCGCCCGCGGCATCGGCGGAACGCAGGCAGGCACCGAGGTTGTGCGGATCGGTCACGCCGTCGAGCACCAGCAATAACGGCGCGCCTTCGGTGCGATCGAGCAACTCGTCGAGCATCGCCTCGCCCCAGACCTGACTCGGACTGACTTCTGCGACCACGCCCTGATGAACGCCCTCGACCCAAGCGTCCATTTCCCGGCGCTCGGCCTGGCCGACCTGGACACGATTTTCATTGGCCAGCTCGATCAGCGTCTGCACCCGCGGATCATTGCGGCCTTCGGCCAGCCAGATCTGCTTGACGCGCTTGGGGTGGTGACGCAGCAACGCTTCTACAGCATGCACGCCGTAGATTTTTTCCAACTGACTCATGACTTCGCCTTGGGTTTACGTGCCCCGCCGCTTTTGGCTGGAGCCGAGCCCGCTTTTGGCGGACCTTTACGATGTTTGCTTGGTTTGCTGCCAGCCGCCTTTTCAGACGTCGAGCGCCCGGCTTTTCCCGAAGCCGTTGCCTTGCTGCTGCTCTTCGCATCGGACAGCAGTGCTTTTTTCAGCTCGCGGCTCTTGCGCACTTCGGCGTTTTTCGCCGCCGCATCGCTCGAACGATAAGACTCGGCAGGCTTTTCCTTGGCCGGACGACGACCGGTTTTCGCCGGTGCCGGCTCTGCCGCGGTTTTTGCCGCTGGAGCCGAAGTTTCGGTACCGCGCTTTTTGCGACCGATTGGCGCGCTGATGGTTTTTTCGGCCATCTCGAAGTCGATCTTGCGCTCGTCGAGATCGACGCGCATGACCCGCACTTCAACGGTATCGCCAAGACGGAAGCTGCGACCGGTGCGCTCACCCGCCAGGCGGTGGTGTACCGGATCGAAGTGGTAGTAATCCCCCGGCAGAGCCGTGACGTGCACCAGACCTTCGACATAGATGTCGGTGAGTTCGACGAACAGGCCGAAACCGGTCACCGCCGTGATCACGCCCGGGAACGACTCGCCCACGCGATCTTTCATGAACTCGCACTTGAGCCAGTTCACCACGTCGCGGGTCGCTTCGTCGGCACGACGCTCGCTCATCGAACATTGTTCGCCGAGCTGCTCCAGCGCCGCTTCGTCGTACGGATAGATGCGCGCCTTTGGAATCGTCATCGCACCGGCACGACGAACGTGCGGCGTGTCCTGCTTGGAATGGATCACACTGCGGATGGCGCGGTGCGTGAGCAAGTCCGGGTAACGACGGATCGGCGAGGTGAAGTGGGTATAGGCCTCGTAATTCAGACCGAAGTGGCCCTGATTATCAGAGGTGTACACCGCCTGGCTCAACGAGCGCAGCATCACGGTCTGGATCAGATGGAAGTCCGGACGGTCCTTGATGCTGGCCAACAGCGCCTGGTAATCCTTCGGCGATGGACCATCCTTGCCCTTGTGCAGGGACAGACCCAGCTCACCCAGGAAGGCGCGCAGTTTTTCCAGACGCTCCGGCGGCGGACCGTCGTGAACACGGTACAGCGCAGGAATTTCGTGCTTTTGCAGGAATTCGGCGGTGGCCACGTTGGCGGCCAGCATGCATTCCTCGATCAGCTTGTGCGCATCGTTGCGCACGGTCGGCCGGATTTCGGCGATCTTGCGCTCGGAGCCGAAGATGATCCGGGTTTCCTGGGTTTCGAAGTCGATGGCGCCGCGCACATGACGGGCCGCCAGCAACACCTTGTACAGCGCATACAGCTGCTTGAGGTGCGGCACGAGGTCGGTGTATTCGCCACGCAGCTTGCGCGCCTCGGCGATTTTCGGCGTTTCGAGCATGGCGCTGACCTTGTTGTAGGTCAGGCGCGCATGGGAGTGGATCACCGCTTCGTAGAAGCAGTAGTCGGTCATTTCGCCGGATTTGGAGATGGTCATCTCGCAGACCATGGCCAGACGGTCGACCAGCGGGTTCAGCGAGCACAGACCGTTGGACAGCTGCTCGGGCAGCATCGGGATTACGCGCTCGGGGAAGTACACCGAGTTGCCGCGAACCTGGGCTTCGGCATCCAGCGCCGAACCGAGTTTCACGTAGCTGGAAACGTCGGCAATCGCCACGTACAGCTTCCAGCCGCCGGAGAACAGACGCAGCTTGCCCGGACGGGCCTCACAGTAAACCGCGTCATCGAAGTCGCGGGCATCTTCGCCGTCGATGGTGACGAACGGCAGATGGCGCAGGTCGATGCGCTTCTCTTTGTCTTTCTCTTCGACTTCCGGCTTGAGCTTGCCGGCTTCCTTGAGCACGGCGTCCGGCCAGACGTGAGGAATATCGTAGGTGCGCAGGGCGACATCGATTTCCATGCCCGGCGCCATGTAGTTGCCCACGACTTCGATCACGTCGCCTTGCGGTTGGAAGCGCGGAGTCGGCCAGTGAGTGATCTTCACCTCAACGAACTGACCGATATCGGCGTTGGCGTTGCGACCCGGGGTTACCAGCACTTCCTGCTGGATTTTCGGGTTGTCGGCAACCACGAAACCGATGCCGCCTTCTTCGAAGTAGCGACCCACGATGGTTTCGTGAGCACGGGAAACCACTTCGACGATCATGCCTTCGCGGCGACCACGACGGTCCAGGCCGGACACACGAGCCAGCGCACGGTCACCATCGAACACCAGGCGCATTTGCGCCGGGCTCAGGAACAGGTCGTCGCTGCCGTCGTCCGGAACCAGGAAGCCGAAGCCGTCGCGATGACCGCTGATGCGGCCCAGGATCAGGTCGAGCTTGTCCACCGGCGCATAAGTGCCGCGGCGGGTGTAAATGAGTTGAGCATCGCGCTCCATGGCACGCAGGCGGCGGCGCAGGGCTTCGATCTGGTCTTCCGTGGTCAGGCCGAACTCTTCGACCAGTTGCTCACGTGCAGCAGGCGAACCACGATCAGCAAGGTGCTGAAGGATCAGTTCGCGGCTAGGGATGGGGTTATCATATTTTTCCGCTTCACGAGCGGCCTCGGGATCGAGGGATTGCCAATCGGCCATTAGAGAGTTTTCACCTTGTCTATATGCGGGTTAGTTTGGCATAGGCGTAATGAAACAGGAAATTTCGGACTATATAGAGCCCATATGACGCCTTGTATCGACGCATCCAAGTCGTTTTGAACACCGCTGGTAAAAAAAATCATTTTTTTGGACGACGGGGGTTTACAGTTAAAAAAGCGCTCCGTATAGTGCGCGCCATCGACACGCAGACATGCTGTTGATGATGCCCAGGTGGTGAAATTGGTAGACACGCCAGCTTCAGGTGCTGGTGACCTTACGGTCGTGGAAGTTCGAGTCTTCTCCTGGGCACCAATTTCGAGTTTGAGACTAGATCAGTTTCAGGACTCACACAAAAAACCCGCGAAAGCGGGTTTTTTGCATTCTGGAGATGCATTTTGTCAGAACTGATTTATTAAAATTAAATCAGGGGTTTACAGATCAAAACGCTGTCCGTATAGTGCGCCACATCAACAGCGGCAACGCTGAAGATGAAGCCCAGATGGTGAAATTGGTAGACACGCCAGCTTCAGGTGCTGGTGACCTTACGGTCGTGGAAGTTCGAGTCTTCTTCTGGGCACCAATTCAAATTCAAGGTTACGATCTTGAATCTCACAAAAACCCGCGAAAGCGGGTTTTTGCGTTTCTGCCCTCCGGAAGTTTTCACCTCCCCCTGTAGGAGCCGAGCTTGCTCGCGATGGTCGCCAACGATAACGCTGGCTGCCTGATACCCTGCGGAGCCCCCCGCCTCCATCGCGAGCAAGCTCGGCTCCTACAGAAAAGCAAGCGCATTTGAGAACAAATATCGTTTATCATTGTTGCAAGTTTTTGCAATGCGACAGTGAGGAACCCTGCGAATGATGTTTCGAAATACCCTGCGCCGAGGCTTGACCTTCACCCTGCTCGGCCTGGCTCTCGCCACTCCCCTCACCCAAGCCGCCGACAAGGTTTCCCTGACCCTCTACAACGGCCAACACAAGGAAGTCGGTGACGCCGTCGCCAAAGCCTTTGAAGCCAAGACCGGGATTCACGTCAATGTGCGCAAGGGCAGCAGCAACCAGCTCGCCAGCCAGATCGTCGAAGAAGGCGATCGCTCGCCCGCCGACGTGATCTACAGCGAAGAATCGCCGCCACTGAACAAGCTCGGCGAACAAGGTCTGTTGGCCAAGGCCGATGATGCAACATTGGCGGTTCTACCCAAGGACTATGTCGCCAGCAACGGCACCTGGATCGGCGTCACCGCCCGGGTTCGCGTCGTCGCGTTCAACCCCAAGCTGGTCGATGAAAAGGACCTGCCGAAATCGGTAATGGAATTCTCCGATCCGAAATGGCAAGGCAAGGTCGGCTTCGTGCCTACCAGCGGCGCCTTCCAGGAACAGGCCGTGGCGATCATCAAGATGCACGGCATGGACGCTGCCGAAGAATGGCTCACCGGCCTGCGGGCATTCGGCAAGACCTACAGCAACAACATGGTCGCGCTCAAAGCCGTGGAAAACGGCGAGATCGCGACCGTGCTGGTCAACAACTACTACTGGTTCGCCCTGCAACGGGAAAAAGGCCAGCTGGATTCGAAACTGCACTACTTCACCGGCGGCGACGTCGGCGGGCTGATCACTGTTTCCAGTGCGGCCGTGGTGAAATCCAGCAAGCACCCACAGGAAGCCCAACAGCTGCTCGCCTACATGGTCAGCGAAGAGGGACAGCGCGTGATCACCCAGACCACCGCCGAATACCCGCTGCACAAGGGCATGGAGTCGGATCGCGGGCTCAAGCCTTTCAGCGAACTGGAAGCTCCGAAGGTGACTCCAGCGGATCTGGGCAACGCTGAAGAAGCCCTGGACCTGGAACGCGACGTTGGCCTGAACTGATGAGCGCATCGTTAACCGCCGCCGCGCAGGGCAACTTTGTGCCGCGGCGCAAACGGCCGTCGATCTGGCTGGTATTGCCGGTTCTGTTGCTGGTCCTGCTCAGCCTGCTGCCGCTGGCCTATGTCGGGCTCAAGGCCTGGCAGGCTGGCTGGGCCGAGGCGCTGCACCTGCTGTGGCGGCCTTATGTTTTCGGCCTGTTGCGCAACACCCTGGCGCTGATGGTCGGCGTGACGCTGGCCTGTGGCGTGATCGGCCTGTCGCTGGCGTGGTTGCTGGAACGCAGCAACCTGCCAGGGCGGCGGTTGTGGGGCGTGATTCTGTGCCTGCCGTTCGCTGTTCCGGCGTTTGTCAGCAGCTTCACCTGGGTGTCGCTGAGCGCCCACTTCGAAGGGCTCGGCGGGGCGATCCTGGTGATGACCCTGTCGAAGTATCCGCTGATTTTCCTGCCGGTAGCGGCGACCCTGCGTAACCTCGACCCTTCGCTGGAAGAGTCCGGGCGCACCTTGGGGCAGAATCGCTGGGGCGTGTTCTTCAAGATCACCCTGCCCTTGCTCTGGCCATCGCTGCTCGCCGGCTCGCTGCTGATTGCCCTGCATATGCTGGTGGAGTTCGGCGCGCTGTCGATCATCGGCCTGCAGACCTTCACCACTGCAATCTATCAACAGTTCGAACTGGAGTTCAGCAACGCCAACGCGGCGATGCTGTCGGCGGTACTGCTGATTCTGTGCCTGCTTCTGCTCTGGCTGGAATTGCGCGTGCGCGGCAAAGCCCGGCACGTGCGCACCGGTCAGGGCGCGGCGCGACAGGCCGAACAGGTTCGCCTGGGACCATGGACGGCGGCAGGACAACTGTATTGCCTGATGCTGGCGATCGTCGGCAGCGGGATTCCGTTGGGCATGCTGGGTTACTGGCTGGCGGTGGGTTCGTCGGCAGCCTTTCCGGTTGCCGCTATCGGTGAGGCACTGCTGTCTTCTCTGGCATTGTCCTTGGGCGGCGCAGCGCTGTGCCTGGTGCTGGCGGTGCCCGTCGGGCTGCTGGTGGTGCGCTACAAGGGCCAGTTGGCGATCTGGGCCGAACGCCTGCCGTATCTGCTGCACGCCCTGCCAGGCCTGGTGATTGCCCTGACCCTGGTGTATTTCGCCCTGCATTATGTGCCGGCGCTGTACCAGACTTCGGCACTGCTGCTGATCGCCTATGCGCTGCTGTTTCTGCCACTGGCCCAGGCTCCGATCCGCACGGCCCTGAACAAGGCGGCACCGCAACTGGAAGAGGCAGCCCGCACGCTGGGCGCGTCATCGTTCACCGCGTTTTGCCGGGTCACCTTGCCGATCATCTTCCCGGCACTGGGGGCGGCGTTCGCGCTGGTGTTTCTGGATGCGATGAAGGAGCTGACGGCGACCCTGCTGCTGAGCCCGACCGGGCTCAATACCCTGGCGACAGAGGTTTGGGCGCATACCGCGAATGTGGAATTTGCGGCGGCGGCGCCTTATGCGGCGTTGTTGATCGTGGTGTCGGGGTTGCCGGTGTATCTGCTGACGACGCGGATGTATTTGAGCCGCTGAAAAGCTTCGCGGGCAAGCCTCGCTCCTACAGCGGTTGCGTTAACCCCTCGCGGCGAGGACTGCATTAACC
>NZ_JBSVXG010000271.1:0-6915 GCF_054070595.1 Pseudomonas sp. SDO55104_S430
TTCGCGGGCAAGCCTCGCTCCCACAGACAAGCGGTTCGCAGAAATTTCAGTTAAGCGGCGGGCAAAAAAAAGCCGCCCATAAAGGGCGGCGGGAAAAGCACGCGGTGTATGCCGTCAGTATTGCGGCAGCAAGGTTACAAATTCATTACGGCCAGATCTTCAGTAAACCTGCGGCACAATGATTTCCGGCGGCGTCGGGTTGCGCGAGTAGTCTTCCTGACGCACACGCTCCGGCAGTTCGATCGCTGGCAACTCCACTTCCTCATACGGCATCTGGCTCAGCAGGTGATGAATGCAGTTGAGCCGCGCCTTTTTCTTGTCGTCAGCCTGCACCACCCACCACGGGGCTTCGGCGATGTGGGTGCGTTCGAGCATGATTTCCTTGGCCTTGGTGTAGGCCTCCCAGCGCCGGCGGGATTCCAGGTCCATGGGGCTGAGTTTCCATTGCTTGAGCGGGTCGTGAATGCGGCTCAAAAAGCGCAAATGCTGTTCCTGATCGGAAATCGAGAACCAGTACTTGATCAACTGAATGCCGGAGCGCGCGAGCATCCGCTCAAACTCAGGGACGGTGCGGAAGAACTCTTCGTACTGGTCTTCGTTACAGAAGCCCATCACTTGCTCGACACCGGCGCGGTTGTACCAGCTGCGGTCGAACAGGACGATTTCACCGGCGGCCGGCAGGTGCGAGACATAACGCTGGAAGTACCACTGGGTGCGTTCGCGGTCGTTGGGCGCGGGCAGGGCGGCAACTCGGCAGACCCGCGGGTTGAGCCTTTGGGTGATGCGCTTGATCACGCCACCTTTGCCCGCCGCATCGCGACCTTCGAACAGAATCACCACCTTGTGCCCGGTTTTCACCACCCAGCTCTGCAGCTTCACCAGTTCGCCCTGCAGGCGAAACAGCTCGCTGAAGTACTGCCGGCGCTCCTGCCGTTGCGGGCTGTCGCCCAGGTGATCGCTGAACAGTGCGCCGAGGTCGTGATCGTCCTCCATCAACTCCAGTTCCAGTTCTTCGTCACTGTGGTCGAGCAGCTCGCGGTGGATGCGTTGCATCAGGGTGTCGTTGGTCAACAGCATGGTCAGAACTCCGACGAAGGTGGAAATCAGCATGCTATGTCGGGGTATGTGACGGTGTAGTGACGAACAGGTGATGGCAGATTTAATTGGCTTGTCATCGGGATGTCACCGAGTACGTGGCAGGATCGTCGCGAATAGCTTCAGCGTGCGGTGCAACGCCGCTGCCGGGCCGACAAGAAAAACTGCCAGGAACCTCAACCATGAAAGGTGACGCCTCCCTTTTTGCTGCCATTGACCTGGGCTCCAATGCGTTTCGCCTGATGATCGGCCAGCCGGTCAAGCGTAACCAGGCGTTCATGATTCGCGAGCTGAAAACCCTGCGTGAGCCTGTGCGCTTGGCCGAAGGGTTTCAGGGCGGGGCGCTGGATGAGCTTGCACTGGATCGCGGCTGGCAGGCGCTGGCGCGCTTCGGCAAGAAACTGCGAGGTTTTGAGCAAGGGCGAGTGCGGGCCGTTGCAACCAGCGCGTTGCGCGAAGCGGAAAATGCCGATCTGTTCCTGGCCAGCGCCGAACGCCACCTGGGGTTTCCCATCGACGTCATCTCCGGGCAGGAAGAAGCCCGACTGGTCTATGCCGGCGTGGCCCACCGAAATCCCTGTGCCGAGAGCATGCGGCTGGTGGTGGATATCGGCGGCGGCTCGACCGAGCTGATTCTGGGGCGGGGCAGTGAGCCGCTGGTCTCCCAGAGTATCGCCATCGGCAGCGGCACTTTCGGTGCACGCTACTTTGCCGGCGGACGCATCACCGCCCAGGCGCTGCTCGAAGCGGAGCTGGTCGCTACCCTAGAGTTCGACAAGGTTGCCCGTCGCTATCGTGCCCAGGGTTGGCAGCAGACCATTGGTTCTTCAGGCACGGCACGCATGCTGGCGCGGATTCTCAATGCCAATGGCCTCAACGATCCAGGCCAGGACGGCATCACCTACAGCGGTTTGCTGCGCCTGTCGTTGCGGCTGCTGGAAGTGGGGCACGTGAAGAAGCTCAAGCTGGCGGGATTGCAGACTCATCGCATGAGCATCCTGCCGGGTGGGTTGGTGCTGATGCTTGCGGCGTTCAAGGTGTTCGGCATCAACCACATGACTCCGTCGGAGCCGGGCCTGCGTTTTGGTGTCCTTCACGGCCTCATGTCGCGGCACTGAAGTACACATCCCCCCTGTAGGAGCGAGCATGCTCGCGATGGACGTCAACGATAACGCTGGCTGCCTGACACCCCACGGTGAATGTGCCTCCATCGCGAGCATGCTCGCTCCTACAGTGGGGCGGTGAACGGTTTTAGCGACCAGCCGCATCCGCCAACGCCGCCACCACCTGCTTCTCGATTTCCTTCTCATCCAGCCCCCGCCCGAAATGCTTCAGGTAGCGCCCCTGGCTGTCGAGCAGGAACAGAATGGTCGAGTGATCCATCATGTAATCCCCCGGCTTGTCCCCGGTGGGCACTTTCTTGTAGTACACGTGATAGGCATCGGTGATGCGTGTGATTTCCTGCGCCGAGCCGGTCAGCCCGACGAAATCGCTGGCGAAGTAATTCACGTATTCCTTGAGCTTTTTCGGCGTGTCCCGCTCGGGGTCGATGGTCACGAAGATCGGCCGTACGCTGATGCCTTGCTGCTGTTGCAACTGGCGACTGATGCGGGCCATTTTCGCAAGGTCGGTCGGGCAGATCGCGGGGCAGGTCATGAAGCCGAAATACAGCAGCGCCGGCTGGCCAAAACTGCGCTCGTTGACCCGCTGACCATTCTGATTGGTCAACTGGAACGGTCCGCCGATATCGGTGCGGGTCGCGGCCAGGGTGCTCGCGGTCATTGCCGTCAACAGCAGTGCTATCAGCCACTTCATCCTTTAAAAACCTCCGGAATAGGTCACCGCCAGGCCCACAAGTTCGGACATCTGGCCGTCCTCTTTCTGGGTGCCGGCGGACACCCCGAGCTTGATCTGGCCGGTGATGTTGTAAGTCACGCTCAGCTCGTTCAGGTAGTCCTGGCGATCTGCGCCACCCGTTGATTCGCGATGCTTGTCGGTGCGGGTTGCGCCGACGGACCAGTCGCCGAAATCGAAGGTCAGCGAGGTGGTCAGGTAGCGGGTGTCGTTGCCCTTGATCCCGCCTTCGCTTTCCACATCGGCGAATTCGATGAAGGGCACGATATCGAAGTAACGACCCTCCAGCGTCGGCTCAAGATCGGTACTCGGCTCCCAGGCCCAGATGTAGCGTGCCGAAGCGATCTTGATGGTCTCATCGTCCTCGCCCGGCGGCGTGGCTTGGGTCTCGTCCTCTGCCTGTTTGTTGAACATGTAGCCGGCCTGCATTTCCAGATACGGAATCGCCGGAATCGCCAGCCAGTTCACCGTCACCGCATAGGAGTCGAGCTTGCCGGTGTTGGAAGGGCCGCCGTCGCTGCGCTCCAGCTTCTCGCCATGGCGCAAGTATGGACGACCGAGGAATGAATTGTCCGCGGTGTAGATGCTGACGTTCGGCTCGATCATCCCCAGGCGCTGGTCGAAAAAGCGGTAAGCAACCGTCCCGCCGAGCATGCCGTCCAGATCGTAGGTGCTGACGAAATCCTCGGTGTACAGGCCGGGTGCCTGGTCCTGGGCGCGCCCGAAGGGCACGTGGTATTTGCCGACCATGAACGCCGAGTTGGCGTTGTTCTGGTAGTAGTTAAGGTCGTTGATCACCAGGCCCACGTCCTCGAAGAAACGCTTCTGCCCAGGCTCCGGTCCGTCGATGGGGTTGATCTCGGCGGACAGCTGGATCTGCTGATCGTGGGTGAAGCGGAAGTAGAAGGTCGCGTTGATGTCCGGGTAGGCGTCCGTGCTGTTGCGATTGCCGCCCTGGGGCGAGTCGGAATGCACGTGGTCGTATTGGAAGGTCGCGTCGTAATCCATGCCGACGTTGGGGTACTGCCCGTCATCGGCCAGGGTGGCTTCGACGCCGCACACCGATCCCATCACTAACATTGCCAGGCGATAGTTGTTCATGGCGCGAACCCCTTATCGACCTGCGACTTGACCAGCGGGCTGGACGCTTTCGGGTCCTGTCCGGTGTTGCGCAGGTAGGAGCACAACTGGTTGTTTTCACCGTACAGGCCGCCCAAAGGTTCGAGCTTGACCGCCTGCTCGTAGTCCTCCGGCTTGACCACCTGAATCGCCTGCATCATGCCGCCGTCCTCGTGTTCGAGGATGTGGCAGTGGTAGACGAACTTGCCGAGGATCACCGGATCGCGGAAGGGGATGCGCACTGTGATCGAGCCGGTGGCGGGGATGAACACGTTGTCGCGGTAGCCGCTGAACTCCACCTTCTTGCCGTTGATCTCGGTGACCTGGAAATCGACCTGGTGGATGTGGAACTGGTGCAGTTCCTGGGATGGATTGAACAGCCGCCACTCTTCGACATCGCCGAGTTTTACCGTGGTGTTGACCCGGTCCAACTCGAAGCGCGTGCCGTTGATGAGGAACGCGTTGGGGTCGGTGTCCGAGTCCTGGAAGGCGAACTGGCGGGTCTTGTTCACCGCGATCTTGCTGAAGTCTTCGGCGGGCGGGTAGGCGCTGGTGATCTGTTTGGTCGCGACCTGCGCGCCGCTGGAACGCAGGATCGCCAGCTTGGCCGCCGGGTACTGATCGCCCGCCGGCCCGGTGTTGCCTGAACCTGCTTCGATTTCATAGGTGCCGGCTGGCGGCCCGACCACCAGCACGCTGAAGCGCGCCGACGGACCGATCAGTACCTGTTTGGCATCGACTCGACGGGTCACGGTATTGCCGTCGCGGGACAGCACCTGCATCGTCTGGCCATTGATCTTGATGCGGAAGTACTGGTTGGCGGCAATGTTAATGAAGTGCCAGAGCTGGGTTTCCCCGGGCTTGATGTCGATGGTGGGCACTTCCTGGCCATTGATCGTGCGGATCGACGGTGCGCTGGTGATGATCTCGCTGGCGACTTTGCCGGTCAGGGTTTTCTGGAAGTTGCGCAGCACCAGCACCTGTTCCTTGATGCCCTTGAGTTCGGGGAAGGGGTCGAGCATGCCATCCACCAGAATCGGCCCGGCGATCCCCGCCGAGACCTGACGCTGGGAGCCGCCGTGGAAATGGCTGTGATACCAGTAGGCGCCGGGGCTGTGAGCCAGCGGCAACTTGACGTTGTACTCGCCGACCTTGTGCGGGTGGGTCACGCGGAAAATATTGTCGCCTTCATCCAGTGGCGACACCTGCATGCCGTGGAAATGCAGGTTGGTGATTTCGTCCATGCGGTTGTCCAGGCGAATCGCCATGGTTCCGCCCGGCCGGGTGCGAATCAGCGGCGAATCGTAATCGCCGTTGAACACCAGGGACACGTAGCGCTCATTGCCCACATTCACCTGCTGCTCGGCCGCCGTCAGCGTGGCATGGGTCACGCCGCTGGCATCGTAGGTGAACTCGGGGTTCTGCCGCAGAGGTGGCGAGGCGGGCTCGCTGGCGTGCTGCGTTGAGCAACCGGTCAACGCGATAGCCAGCAGGCTCGCGCGCAGTGCAAGGGGACGGACGCTGAAAGCTCTGGGCATGATCGCGACCTTCGTTGGCCTGCCGATGAACTACGAATGCAGTTCGCCTGTGTGTTGCCTGTGTGTTGCCGTAGCTGAGCCGCGGCCACACCGCGCCAACCCGCATCCTGTATGAGATACAGGCTGTTGCGCGCAACTTTTCGCAGTCTAGAACAGCAATGATGGCACGCAAGTTTTTGCGAATTTCTGCTATTCACTATCCGATGAGTTGCATCTTTCAGAAGTTAAACCTGTCATTTACATCAGTGGGCGATGCAAAGGCTGGTTATCAAATAGTGTTGTTTTGTTGAAACAGTCAGAGATCTTTCTTCTCCTCTTTATCAAGATGTTTGTCTTCCTTGTGCCGTTCTTTATCCAGTTTCTTTGCTTCCTTATCGATATCTTTTCCATCGCGATCGACATCGTGGTCCAGGTCTCGCATGCCGTCGCGGACGTCTTTCTCGATATCGTCTTCGGCGTGGGCGATACCGATGTAAGACGTTGCACCGGTGATTAACAATGAGGCGATGAGGACTGTTCTGAGTACGCGCATTTTTGAAGGCTCCTTTTCTGATTGGGCTATTGCTTGCATTAGAGAATAAAAACTAGTTGCAACGACTGGTTTACGCCAAGCCATTGGTCGTTTGGGCAAGTGCACCGGCTATCAGAATTTCGCCTGCAGGGCGGGCCGATTCAAAGGTGTGGATTACGCTAATCGGGGCCCGTTCTTTGTGATGACGAGGTGTATCAATGACAGCCGAGCGCAACAGTTCGCTGGATGACGATATCTGCGTCCACATCTTCGCCTCGTCCGGGGCGATGGTGGGGGTTTGTCTGACGGTGGTGGGGATTCTTCGGGTGGTGATCAATATTCGCCAGGAGGATTTGATCGGGCAGAATCTGTTGGCGGTCAATGCGATCATTTATCTGATGACCTGTTTGATTGCGTATTGGGCGCTGCGTACGCGCAGGGCCAAACGTAATCATCGGTTGGAGCGGATTGCGGATGGGTTGTTTTTGTTTGGGCTGACGCTTACGACTGTTACTACGGTGTTCATTACGATTGCCATGTCTACGGCTTGAAAGAGGTTCCTGTGGCTTGCCCGCGTCCTGTTTTCTCGGGTGTCCCCCGTTCAACTGTGGGAGCTGGCTTGCCAGCGATGGCGGCCTGATAACCGACCTGACTCTTGTGGATGTACTCGGTTCAATTGTGGGAGCGAGCCTGCTCGCGATGCTTTTGGGTACATATCCATTTTTGCGGTAACGGCCGCTATTGGTTCCGCCCTTACGGCGGGTCACTTGGAAAAGCGCCAAGTAACCAAGCGCTTTT
>NZ_JBSVXG010000272.1:0-6885 GCF_054070595.1 Pseudomonas sp. SDO55104_S430
GAGGCCGGCAAATTCAACATCGATGCTCGCTGATCCGACGCATTCGCGGGCAAGCCTCGCTCCTACAGCGATGAGGCCAGAGCAGTCGCCGCAGCAGCCGGATAGGCGTAACATATCCGCCCTTCCCCGCAGCCCCATGCTGCATTCTGCCCAAGTAAGCCCGATTCCATGCCTTTCGAACTCAGCGTTGACCTCTTCACCCTGGCCATTCTGGCCCTTGTCGCTTTCATTGCCGGTTTCATCGATGCCATCGCCGGTGGCGGCGGTCTTTTGACCACCCCCGCGTTGCTCACCGCCGGCCTGCCGCCGCATCTGGTGCTGGGCACCAACAAACTCAGTTCGACCTTCGGCTCGGCCACCGCCAGCTTTACCTTCTACCGCCGCAAGCTGTTCCACCCCAAGCAGTGGATGCACGCCATCATCGGTACCCTGGTCGGCGCGCTGGCTGGCGCCGGAGTTGCCCATTACCTGCCCGCCGAATGGCTGAACAAGATGCTGCCGGTGATCGTCTTCGCCTGTGGCATCTACCTGTTGTTTGGCGGCACGCCGAAAGCGCCGCTGGACAGCAACGCACCGATCAAGAAGAAATGGCAATCGACCCAGGGTTTCACCCTCGGGTTCTATGACGGCGTGGCGGGACCCGGCACCGGGGCGTTCTGGACGGTCAGCAGCATGCTGATGTACCCGATCGATCTGGTGAAAGCTAGCGGCGTGGCGCGCAGCATGAACTTCGTCAGCAACATCGCGGCGCTGACGGTGTTCGTGATTTCCGGGCAAGTGGACTGGATCATCGGCCTGTGCATGGGCCTGTCCGTGATGGTGGGTGCGTTCTTCGGGGCTCGCACCGCCATCAGCGGCGGCGCGAAATTCATTCGTCCGGTGTTCATCACCGTGGTGCTGGGCCTGACCGTGCGGTTAGCCTGGCAGCACTGGTTCAGCGTGGCCTAAACGCCGCGCCACATAGACGTCGATCAGGTAACGGGCAATCGAGCGCGACGCCGGCAACGGCGGCAGCGCGTGGACGTTGAACCACTGGGCATCCTCGATTTCGTCCTCCTGGCAGACAATCTCGCCCCCGGCATATTCGGCATGGAAGCCGAGCATCATCGAGTGCGGGAACGGCCAGCACTGGCTGCCCATGTACTGGATGTTCTTGACCTCGATCCGCACCTCTTCACGCACCTCGCGAATCAGGCAGTCCTCGGCCGATTCGCCAGGCTCGGCAAACCCCGCCAATGTGCTGTAGACCCCGCTGACGAACCGTGGCGAGCGTGCCAGGAGCACTTCATCGCCACGGGTCACCAGCACGATCATGCTCGGTGAAATCCGTGGATAGCTGCGCATATCGCAGGGCTCGCAATACATCGCCCGCTCGCGCGACACCTGGGTCATGGCCTGACCGCAGTTGCCGCAGAAGCGGTGCTCGCGGGCCCAGGTGCCGATCTGCGCGGCATAACCCAGGACCTTGAAGAGGGTGTGATCGCCTTCGAGCATGAACGCCCGCAAACCTTTCCAGTTGCAGCCCGGAACGTCGCTGTGACTGCGCAGTTCCAGCAGGTACACCGGCTCGCCATCGAGATGACCGATGCCATGTTCGGCCAGAATCGGCAGGTCCTGGCGCTTGAGCCATTCCCTGGGGAACAGCGCGCCGTTGTCATCGAACAAAAAGCCTTCCGGGCTGCGCGCTACGGCCCAGCCGCCCGGTTGATCGGTGTCCAGTACTGCAGTGGTCCAGCGTGGGGTCATTTTTCACTCAATCCAGAAATTCGGGTTTCTGTTTGCTCATATGGGCGGCCATGGCCACGCGCAAATCGTTGGATTGCAACATGGCGGCGTTCCAGGTAGCGACGTATTCCAGGCCGTCATCGATGCGATGGTCACGCATGTAGCTGATCATCTCCTTGGTGCCGGCGATGGCGATCGGCGACTTGCTCGCGATTTCGCGGGCGATGCCCATGACGCCGTCGAGCAGGCTGGCGGTGTCGCTGTAGACGCGATTGACCAGGCCCATGCCACGGGCTTCTTCGGCGCCGAAATTGCGACCAGTGTAAGCCAGTTCACGCAGCATGCCGTCACCAATGATGCGCGGCAAGCGTTGCAGCGTGCCGACGTCGGCGGCCATGCCGATGTCGATTTCCTTGATCGAGAACTGTGCGTCTTCGGCGGCGTAGCGCATATCGCAGGCGGCGATCAGGTCGATGGCGCCGCCCAGGCAGTAGCCCTGGATCGCCGCGAGCACCGGCTTGCGGCAGTTGTCGACGGCGTTGAAGGACGCTTGCAGGTTGAGGATCTTGCGCCGCAGCAGGCGCGCGTTGCGGCCGACGTCCTTGCCCATTTCATTGGCGACACCGGCCAGCATCATCAGGTCGATGCCGGAGGAAAAGTGCTTGCCGGCGCCACTGAGCACCACCACCCGAACTTCGTCGGTGTCATCGATCCACTGGAAAATCTCGACGATCTCGCTCCAGAACGCAGCGTTCATCGAGTTGATCTTTTCCGGACGGTTGATCTGTACATGAGCGATGTTATCGGCCAGTTCGACGTTGAACGCGGAGTATTGAGACATGCCGGGGATCCCTCTAGCGGGCAAAAAAGAGACCCGACTATAACAAGGGCGGGGGGTGGCGGTTCGGCCAAAAGCTAGACCAGTTGGAGTTTTGCGGTGTGATTTCGGGCCTCTTCGCGGGCAAGCCCGCTCCCACAGTGATCGAGGTGAACACAATTCCTGTGCCCGACGCTGGACCTGTGGGAGCGGGCTTGCCCGCGATGGATACACCGCCGATCTAGCTGCCCTTCACCGCCACAAACACCACTGTCTCATAAGGCACCGTCACCTCCTCCCTGCCCCGCAACTCCGGTTCACCCTCGATCATCGCCCTGATCCGCTCATCAACCTTCGCCCGCTCCGCCTCCGGCAACGCCGAGATAAAGCTGGTCGAACGTACCCGATTGAAAATCACATCCTCCGGCGAGCCGCTATGGCCATGGCTGAAATGCTGGGACCGCAACGGCCCGAACGCCGGATGGGGAAACACCCGGCGCCACTCGCCGGTGTAATAGCGCGGCGTATCGCCCTCCAGGGCATTGACGATCGCATCCAGTTTCGGCACCCAGCCAACCCGTGTGTCCCGCAGATTCCACACCAGCCCCAGCCGACCGCCAGGCTTGAGCACCCGGGCGATTTCGTCGAGGGCTTCGCCAGTGGCGAACCAGTGGAAGGCCTGGGCGCAGACCACCGCATCCACCGATTCATCGGGCAAGGGCAAGTCCGTTGCCGTGCCTTTCACGGCCAGTACTTCAGGATAGGTTTCGGCGAGCTTTTCCAGCATTTGCGCCACCGGCTCCACGGCGATGACCTGCGCGCCGGTGGCCAGCAGCCGGCCGGTGAACTTGCCGGTGCCGGCGCCCAGGTCGATGACGGCGGCGTCGGCGTTCAATCCCAGGGTATCGCTCAGCCATGTGGCCACCTGGGGCGGGTAATCCGGGCGACCACGCACGTAAGTGTCGGCGCCGGTCTTGTAACCGGCGGCGGCTGAATGGTGAATCTGATCTTTCATGGCAGAACTCCAGTTCGGCGATGGATGCTGAGGAGCTTAACTCTTCAACTTGAGCTTTCCTTGCACTGGACTCCAGAAACAAAATGAATGATTGTTCATCTTGCGCTGTTTAGATTTTACTGATCGACACAACTCAACGTTTCGGCCTGTTCGATGTCCCAATCCTGACACCCATGGAGCATTGCCCATGAATAGCCGTTATACGATGTTCACCGCCCCGCTGTTGCTCGCCGTCGCCTTGTCCAGCGCCCAGGTCTGGGCCAATGGCGAGGAAGACTCGCCCGCCAAACCCCAGTGCCCAAAAGGCCAGGTCTTCGACAAGAAAGCCCAGAAATGCGTGATGCAAACCAGCAAGCTGGTGCCGGACGCCGACCGTACCGACTACGCCTATCAGTTGGCCAAGGACGGGCGTTACGAAGAGGCGCTGGCGCTGCTCGATACGCTGCAGGAGCCCAACACCGCCATCGCCCTGAATTACCGCGGCTACGCCACCCGCAAACTGGGGCGCACCGATGAAGGCATCAGCTATTACCTGCAATCGGTCAAGCTCAACCCGCGTTACGCGAAAGTTCGCGAGTATCTGGGCGAAGCCTATGTGATCAAGGGCCAGCTGGCCCTGGCGCAGGAACAGTTGCAGCAGATCAAGTCGATTTGCGGCAACACGACGTGCGAGGAATACCAGGACCTGGCGGAGGCGATTGAAGGCTCCTCAAAAACCTGATCGGCGCCACCGCCCCCTGTAGGAGCGAGCACGCTCGCGATGCACGCAAGAACACCGCGGGGCGTCAGGCCGCCAGCGTTATCGTTGACGACCATCGCGAGCATGCTCGCTCCTACAGGGGAAATTTCGTCAGGTCCTGACCTCGTGGGAATTCCCCCACAGCTCCGGTCACCACCGTATACCGCACTCGATCCCCCACCAGAAAATAGTCATCGCCATCTTCCGTGAGGTTCAGCCCGATCCTCACTGCCAGCCGGGAGCGCCCGTCATCGGCCATGACAATGGCGAATGTCGTCGACGTTGCGTCGACCCAGACTTTCTTGATGGCGTTGATTGTCCCTTTGCCACTTTTTCTTGTGCTTGGCGCTGCCATTGTCCCCTCCAGTCATCAGTGCGTGGCGCGACAGCCTGACTGCGTAGGGACAATGAAACGCCCAAGCGACGAACGTGACTACTGTCAGCTTTGACAGGTTTGCGGCTCAAAGCCCCGCCGGGCGCTACCGTTTGTCATATTCCTGTGCTTACGCCGGCGTCGGCAGCCACAGACGGAACCGCGCGCCGCCCAACGGAGAGGCTTCAACCGTCAGCGTACCGCCCTGGGCTTCCAGCGCCCGGCGACTGATCGCCAAGCCCAGGCCGAAGCCGCCGGTGGCGCGATCGCGGCTGCGGTCCAGGCGGTAGAACGGCTCGAAAATCCGCTCGCGTTCGTCGTCCGGAATGCCGATGCCGTCGTCGTCCACCTGGATTTCACAGCCCTTGGGGCAGAACTTCACGCCAATCTGGATGCGCTTTTCGCAGTAGCGCATGGCGTTGCGCAGCAGGTTCTGCAGGGCCCGGGCGGTCAGACGCGGGTCGAGGCTGAAACGCTCGAGCTGACCGTGCAGCAGCACGTCGATGACGATGTCCGGGGATTGTTCCTCGTCGACGCTGCCAAGAATGCTGTCGATGAACTCATCCAGCGACACCTCGACCTGCTCCGGCACCCGCGCCGGGTTCTGCAGGCGGCTGTAGGACAGCAGTTCCAGCACCAGCTCATCCAGTTCGCGAATGTGATCCACCAGACTCTGCAAGCGTTCGCGGCTGGTGGCCGGCAAGTCGTCGGATAGCGCCAGGGCCAGGCCGAAGTCCAGGCGGGTCAGCGGCGTGCGCAATTCGTGGGAGACTGCGTTGAGCAGGTCGCGCTGCTGGTTGAGCAGGTTCTCTATATCGCCGGCCATGGTGTCGAACACATTGGCCAAGCTGCCGATGTTGGAGCTGGGGGAAATCTGCGTGCGCTCGCTCAGGTTGCCCTTGCCGAAGCGCTCCGCCGCGCTTTTCAGACGTTCGAGATCGCGCCAGTGCGGGCGCAACCACAACAGCAGACAAGCAAGCATGGTCGCGCCGATCAGCACGTTGATGCTCCAGTACAACAAGCTGACATCCATCGGGTCCGGCGGCACCACCATCTGCACCACGGTGCGCTCGTTCAGCGGCGACACAGCCAGGGTGCGCCAGCCCCAGTCGCCGATGCGCACGATGTTCTCGCCGCGCTGCAGGCGCTGCTGCTCATCGGCGCTGAACTCAGGATCATCGTTGCGGCTGAGGACGATGTGCAGCGGCTTGAAGTCCTCGTCCATTTCGGCCGCCAGCGCCGGCCATTGTTCGCTCGGCACGGCTTTGAACTGCTTGACCATCAGCGTCTGCAGGCCGCGGGAGTAGTCGAGGTTGTAGGTGACGAAACGCTCGTGGAATACCTTGATGACCAGGTCCGGCACCAGATAGATCGCGGCGCTGAACGAGACGATGGTCACCAGGTACAGGCGAAAGAGAATTCTGAACATCGGCTCAACATTCCCATTCGGAACGGCTGAACAGGTAACCCTTGCCCCACACCGTCTTGATCTTGCGCGCTTCACCCGCACTGTCGTCGAACTTGCGGCGCAACTTGGAGATCGCCACGTCCACCGAGCGATCGGTGCCGTTGAACTCGATGCCGCGCAGGCGTTGCAGGATCTGGTCGCGGCTGAGCACTTCGCCGGCATGTCTGGCCAGCACCACCAGCAGGTTGTACTCGCCGCTGGACAGCTCCACTGGTTGCTCGCGCCAGGTCACGGTGCGCTCGGACAGGTCGATGCACAGGTTGCCCATGATGATGCGGTCGTTGCCGGTCTGCGGCTCGCTCAGGCTGCTGCGGCGCAGCAAGGTCCGCACCCGGGCCAGCAACACCCGGGGTTCGCAGGGTTTGGTGACGTAGTCGTCGGCGCCCATTTCCAGACCCAGCACCTGATCGTGGCTGTCGTCGCGGGCGGTGAGCATGAGAATGGGCAGGGTCGCCGAATCGGCGCGCAGCAGGCGGCAGACTTGCAGGCCGTCGAGGCCGGGCAGCATCAGGTCGAGAATCACCAGGTCCGGCGCACTGGCCCGCGCCCGCTCGCGCACCTGATCGCCACGGCCGATGACGCTGACGGAATAACCGTTGCGTTCCAGGTAGCTGGCGATCAGTTCGGCGAGGGCGGTGTCGTCTTCGACCAGGAGGATGTTGGGCATGGGGTGTTTCCAAGGAGTGCTGTGGCGTCTGGTCGGGCGCCTTCGCGGGCAAGCCTCGCTCCTACAAGGGCAACGCGATAC
>NZ_JBSVXG010000273.1:0-6774 GCF_054070595.1 Pseudomonas sp. SDO55104_S430
ACATTGGTTTTGTGTCGTATACAGATCCAATGTGGGAGCGGGCTTGCTCGCGAAGGCGGCTTACTAAACGCTGCAGAAATCAGAGCTTGATCAACACCGACTTCAACTCGGTGTAATGCTCAATCGCCGCATACCCCATCTCCCGCCCAACCCCGGACATCTTGTACCCGCCAAACGGCAGCGCCGGGTCCAGGGCGCTGTGGCAGTTGACCCAGACCGAGCCGGACTTGATCCGCGGGATCATTCGGTGCACCGCCGCCAGGTCGTTGGACCAGATGCTTGCGCCCAGGCCGTAGGGGCTGTCGTTGGCCAGGCGCAGGGCTTCGGCTTCGTCGTCGAACGGAATGGCCACCAGCACCGGGCCGAAGATTTCTTCCTGGACCAGCGAGTGCTTCTGATCAACGTCGACAATCACCGTCGGCTTGACGAAGAAGCCCGGGCCGAACTGCTCGCCGCCGCAGGCGATGGTCGCGCCGCTTTCCCGGCCTTTTTCGATGTAGCCGTAGACCCGCTCCTGCTGACGCGCGGAAATCAGCGGCCCCATTTCCACGCTCGGGTCCAGGCCGTTGCCGAGTTTCATCGCATTGGCGATACCGGCGATGTCCGCCACCACGTTGTCGAAATGCTTGCGCTGCACATACAGGCGCGAACCGGCGCAGCACACCTGGCCCTGGTTGAAGAAGATCGCGCTGGCGGCACCGGCGGCGGCACTCGACAAGTCGGCGTCGGCCATGACGATGGTCGGCGACTTGCCGCCCAGCTCCAGAGTGACCCGGGTCATGGAGTCCATGGCGATCTTGCCGATCTGCTTGCCTACGGCGGTGGAGCCGGTGAAGGTCAGCTTGTCCACCAACGGGTTGTGGGTGAGGGCGGAGCCGGCGGTGATGCCGGTGCCGGTGACCACGTTGAACACGCCCTCGGGGTAACCGGCTTCCTGCACCAGTTCGGCGAGTTTCAGCGCGGTCAGCGGGGTCTCGTCGGCGGGTTTGAGCACCACGGTGCAACCGGTGGCCAGCGCCGGGCCGAGTTTCCAGCAGGCCAGCAGCAGCGGGAAGTTCCAGGCGACGATGGCGCCGACCACGCCCACCGCTTCGCGACGGATGAAGCTGTGGAGCTGATCGTTGGGCATCAGCGGCGCCGAGACATCGACGGTGGAGCCTTCGATCTTGGTCGCCCAGCCGGCCATATAACGCAGGAAGTCGATGGCCAGTTGCACGTCCATCACCTGGGCGACCATCGCGCTCTTGCCGTTGTTCAGGCATTCCAGTTGCGCCAGCAGCTCGGCGTCGCGCTGCATCAGGTCGGCGAGTTTCCACAACAGGTTCTGCCGCTCCCGTGGACGGGTGCGAGTCCAGGCCGAATCGTCGAACGCCTGGCGGGCGGCGAGCACCGCACGATCGACATCCTCAGGCGTTGCCCGTGGCACCACGCACAGCACTTCACCGGTGGCCGGGTTGTGCAGGGGCATGGTCTGGCCATCGGCGGCCTCGACCCAGTCACCGCCAATGAGCATGCGCGGGGCGCGCTGGATAAACGCCGTAGTGGCGGGAAGCAGGTTTGGGAGCGACATGTTGAAACCTCGTCTTGTTCGTGTGCCGAGGTCTTTTGCAATGGCTGTGCCAGTTGTGGATTTGTGCGCCGAGAGCCCGGGCGGGCGGGGCTGGCGGTTTTTTTCGGAATCGGCGGGAAGCCTGCGACCGTCGCAAATTGCGACGGCATGAGACTGCCCGCACACCCGGCATGAATACCTGTGGGAGCGAGCCTGCTCGCGATGGTCGTGAACGATTACGCAGACAGTCTTGATGTCCGCGTTGTCTGGACGTTCATCGCGAGCAGGCTCGCTCCCACAAAAGGCAGGTCTATGCTTGTCTCAGGTTGCAACAGGTGTCGCGAAATAAAACGTGCAACACCCGCGTTGCCCCCGCCAAAACCCGACCTGTTCCTCACAAGCCGTTGATTATTCAAGACATTCGCAAGCTGGCACGCTCCGTGTATTGCTCATCGCAGACGTTTCTCTGCCTCCGTCAGCGCCTCACCGCCGACGGCAGAAACCCAAAAAACGATAAGCGACAAAAATAAGAAAGCACCGTGCGAGGTTCGACGTTGATGAAGAGAAAACTCCGATCAGGCCTGAGTGTCAGTCTGCTGGCCGTGGCCGCCTGTGTGGCGCTGCATTCGCCTGACAGCCTGGCAGCCCGCGACGCCCAGACCATCCTCAAGGAAACCTGTCAGGGCTGTCACACCCCCGAAGCCAATAACGCCCTGAGCCGCATCAGCCACCAGCGCAAGACCCCGGAAGGCTGGCTGATGAGCATCGCCCGCATGCAGACCATGCACGGTCTGCAGATCAGCGATGAGGATCGCGCACGCTGGTCAAGTACCTGGCCGACACCCAGGGCCTGGCGCCGAGTGAAACTGATGGCGTGCGTTATGCCATGGAGCGCCGGCTCAACACCGTCGAGCAGTTCGACGAGAAAACCAGCCAGATGTGCGGCCGCTGCCACTCCGGTGCGCGGGTCGCCCTGCAACGTCGTCCGACCCAGGAATGGGAGCGTCTGGTGAACTTCCACCTCGGCCAATGGCCGTCGCTGGAATACCAGGCCCTGGCACGCGATCGCGACTGGTTCGACATCGCCCGCAAAGAGATGGTGCCGCTGTTGGCCAAGCGTTACGCGCTGGACAACCCGGCCTGGAAGAAATGGCTGAGCACCGCGCCGAAAAGCGAGGCGCTGGTGGGTGACTGGAGCTTCAGCGGGCACTTGCCGGGCAAAGGTGAACTGGCCGGGGTGATGAGCGTCAGCGCTGACGGCAGCGACACCTTCAAGGTCAGCGTCAAGGGCCAGTACGCCGACGGCACGCCGTTCAACGGCGACGGCAGCGCGATTCTCTACACCGGCTACGAATGGCGCGGCAACGTGACCATCGACGGCGTGACCATGCGCCAGGTGTTCGCCGCTCAGGGCAACGCCATGCAGGGCCGGATGTTCGAGGCCGAGCATGACGAGCGCGGCCTGGATTTCGTCGCCGCCAAGCAGGGCAGCAACCGCTTGCTGGCGGTGCAACCGGGCTACGTGAAAGCAGGTAGCGAAACCGAAGTGACCCTGATCGGCAGCGGCCTGACCGGCAAGCCGAACTTCGGCAAGGGCGTGGAAGTGGTCGAGGTTGTCTCGCAGACGCCCGAACAGATCAAAGTCAAACTCAAGGCCGCCGCCAACGCCCAGCCGGGCCTGCGCGCGGTCACCGTCGGCACGCTGAAAGGCCCGAACCTGTCGGTCTACAGCAAAATCGACTCGGTCAAAGTGGTGCCGGAATTCTCGGTGGCGCGGATCGGCGAGGGCGGTGGTTCGACGCCGAAGGTCCAGGGTCGTTTCGACGCCGAGGCCTGGGGCAAGGGCGCCGACGGCAAGCCGTATCGCATCGGTGTGTTCCCGGCGCAGTGGAAGGTCGAGGCCTTCGATGATCGCGCCAAGGAAGACGAAGACGTCAAGTACGCCGGCACCATGCAGGCCGACGCGGGCGTGTTCACCCCGGGCGATGCCGGGCCGAACCCTGCACGCAAAATGTCCACCAACAATGCCGGCAACCTCAAGGTGATCGCCGCCGTCGACGACGCAGGGAAATCCCTGACCGGCGAAGGCCACATGATCGTGACCGTGCAACGCTGGAACAATCCACCCATTCCATAAGGCTGGCCCGACACGGTTTCAGACACTTTTCGGAATGATCGCAAGCCCTGCGTGACGGGGCTTGCACAGGAGGTTTGCCATGGGCGCTATCTTGAATCTGGTCGAACGCAACCTGCACGAAGTGCACGTTGATGCCGACCGCATGCTGTTCCACATCCCAAGCAGTTCGCTGTTCGCCAGCGATGAGCTGACGGGCACCATCATCGACACCCTGCGCGGCCCGGGCTGTTCTTCGGACGACCTGATCCAGCGCCTGGCCGAGCGCTTCAACGGCGAAGAAATCACCGAGACCCTGCGCGAGCTGATGGCCCTGGAGCTGGTCAGCGACGGCTCGCCGCTGACCCCGGACATCGCCACCAAGCGCGTCGAACGCACCGCGATCAACACCGTGGTGCTCAACGTCAACACCGGCTGCAACCTGAGCTGCACCTACTGCTACAAGGAAGACCTGGACAAGCCGTCCGCCGGCAAGAAGATGGACGTCGAAACCGCCATCGCTTCGGTGGAGATGCTGCTCAAGGAATCCCCGGACGAAGAACGTTTCACCGTGGTGTTCTTCGGCGGCGAGCCGCTGAGCAATCGCAAGCTGATCGAGTACATGGTCGACTACTGCGAGAAACGCTTTGCCGAGGCCGGCAAGTTCGTCGAGTTCGTCATGACCACCAACGCCACGCTGCTCACCGAGGAGACCGTGGACTATCTCAACGCCCACCGTTTCGGCTTGTCGGTGAGCATCGACGGGCCGAAGACCGTGCACGACCGCAACCGCATCACCGTGGGCGGGCAGGGCACCTATGACGTGGTGCGGCGCAAGGCCGAGATGCTGCTGTCGCGCTACAACAGCCGTCCGGTGGGCGCGCGGGTGACCCTGACCACCGGCGTCACCGACGTCGAAACCATCTGGGATCACCTGTTCAACGAACTGGGTTTTGCCGAAGTCGGTTTTGCCCCGGTGACCTCCGGCGACATCAGCAGCTTCAACCTGACCAACGATGAGCTCAAACAGGTATTCGCCAACATGAAGGCCCTCGGCCGGCGTTACCTGGCAGCGGCGCTGGAGCACCGCAACATCGGTTTCTCCAACCTGCACCAGTTGATCACCGACATCCACGAAGGCCACAAGAAAGCCCTGCCATGCGGCGCGGGCCTGAAGATGCTGGCGGTGGATCACAAGGGTGAGCTGAACCTGTGCCACCGCTTTACCGGATCGTCCCTGCCGACCTTCGGCAACGTCCACAGCGGCGTGAAGCAGATGGAGTTGAACGACTTTCTGTCCGAGCGCCTGGACCGTACCAACACCGGTTGCAACGACTGCAACATCCGCAATCTGTGCTCCGGCGGCTGCTACCACGAGAGCTACGCCCGCTACGGCGACCCGGCTCATCCGACCTATCACTACTGCGAACTGATGCGTGACTGGGTCGACTTCGGCATCGAGGTCTACACCCGGATCATGGCCAATAACCCTGCGTTCATCAGCAGTTACATCACTCCGCGCAAGGCTCACTGATATGAAACATCTCAAGGCAATCAATAACAAAGCGTTGAAGCTGGATCAGGCCGCGGATGAAAACCGCATCGAAGAAGTGGTGGCCATGAGCTCGGTGGCAGGCTGCGCTTCGACCACTGACCCGGGCTGGGGAATCGATGCGTTCGGTGGCGTGTCGTCGCTGTGCCAGCCGATGGAGGCCGACCTGTATGGCTGCTCCGACCCGTGCTGGTGGCCGGCCCAGGTGCCCGACATGATGAGCACCTACCCGGACTGGAACAAGGACGCCCAGGCGTCCAACGACAACTGGCGCAACCTGGGCACTGTCTTCCCGAAAGACAAGTGATGCCCTCGAGAGCAGCGTACAAGAAGAAGGATTCCAGCATGCACAGCATCAAAGCCAGCGGCCTGGCCGCATTCGCCCTCCTGAGCGCCGCTTCGCTCAGTGCCGTGGCCGATGAAAACACTGCGTTGCAAGACGGTCACGAGTACATGTTGACCACCAACTACCCGAACAACCTGCACGTGATCGATCTGGCCACGGACACCGTGTTCAAGACCTGCAAGATGCCGGACGCCTTCGGCCCCGGCACCGTGCAACTGTCGCCGGACCGCAAGACCGCCTATGTGCTGAACAATCACTATGCGGATGTCTACGGCGTCGAACTGGACAGCTGCAAACAGGTGTTCCACGCCAGCATCACCCAGAAGCCGGGGGAGAAGGCCAAGTCGATGTTCGCCTTCACCTTGAGCCACGACGGCAAGGAACTGTTCACCATCGCCAACCCGACGCTGATGCTCAACGATCGGTATGAAGTGCAGCAGCCTCGTCTCGACGTCTACGCCACCAACGCCGGCATGGATGCCAAGCCGATCCGCAGCTTCCCGGCGCCACGGCAGCTGACCATCATGCAGAGTGGTGACGACGGCACGCTGTACGTGGCCGGGGCGGACGTCTACAAGGTCAACGTGCAGACCGGCAAGTTCGACGTGCTGATCCCCAGCCGTCACTGGAAACGTGCGAACTACAGCGCGCCGGACGTGCTCTACGTATGGAACCAGCAAACCTATCGTCATGACTTCTCGCTGCTCTACACCGCGGCGAAATTCAAGGACAAGAAGCAGGACCCGGCCACCGCCGAGTACCTGTACGGCCTGTTCAGCGTGGACCTGAAGACCGGCAAGACCGAAACCACCGACTTCGGCCCGCTGACGGAAATCTACTTCAGCGGCATGCGCTCGCCCAAGGATCCGAATTTGATGTTTGGCGTGCTCAACCGCCTGGCCAAGTACGACATCAAGGAGAAGAAGCTGATTCAGGCGGCGACCCTTGATCACTCTTATTACTGCATTTCCTTCAACAAGGATGGCAGCAAGATCTACCTGGCGGGGACCTTCAACGATGTGGCGATCTTTGATGCGGACAGTCTGAAGCAGACTGGCAGTATCAAATTGCCTGGGGGGGATATGGCGATTACTACGGCGCAGATTTTTGTGCGGTAATTTGCGGCGATTGGGCTGACGCTATCGCGAGCAGGCTCGCTCCCACAGTCGGTGATGGTCGGGCACAAAATGTGTGTTCACCAAAAGTCCACTGTG
>NZ_JBSVXG010000274.1:0-6696 GCF_054070595.1 Pseudomonas sp. SDO55104_S430
AGGCCGGCACACCCATCACAGGTGGCGCCTGACACTCCGCCTTCGCGAGCAAGCCCGCTCCCACAGTGTTTTGGGTACACCTCCACTTCTCCGAAGGCTGCGATCTTTTGATCTTCAACAAGGCACTTGACCTTGCCAGCATGGCAAGGTTGATCCTGTAGACATCTTCTACAGGGAGCGTGCCCCATGTCCGACACCACCACTTTCGATCTGCCGATTGCCGGCATGACCTGCGCCAGTTGCGCCGGGCGTGTCGAGCGGGCGTTGAGCAAGGTCATCGGCGCCAGTGCCGTCAGCGTGAATCTGGCCACCGAGCAGGCGCGGGTCCAGGCGCCGGCCGATAGCCTTCCGGCACTGATGGACGCCGTGCACAAGGCCGGTTACAGCGTTCCGCAGCAAAGTCTTGAATTGAGCATTGACGGCATGACCTGCGCCTCCTGCGTCGGTCGCGTCGAACGCGCGTTGAACAAGGTGCCGGGGGTCAAAGCCGTCAGCGTCAACCTGGCCAACGAACGCGCTCATCTGGAATTGCTCGGGCAGATCGATGCGCAATCCCTGATCGACGCCGTGACCAAGGCCGGTTACAGCGCCAGCGTCTGGCAAGCCGACCATCCGCAATCGGACACTCAACAAACCCGCCTGCACCGCGAACGCTGGGCGTTGATCGCGGCCATCGCCCTCGCCTTGCCGCTGGTCTTGCCGATGTTGCTGCAACCCTTCGGCGTGCACTGGATGCTCCCGGCCTGGGCGCAGTTCGCGCTGGCCACGCCGGTGCAATTCATCTTCGGCGCGCGGTTCTATGTCGCCGCGTGGAAAGCCGTGCGTGCCGGTGCCGGCAACATGGACCTGCTGGTCGCCCTGGGCACCAGCGCCGGTTATGGCTTGAGCCTGTATGAATGGGCCGCTGCCGCCGGGCGCATGCCACATCTGTATTTCGAAGCGTCGGCGGTGGTGATTGCGCTGGTGCTGCTGGGCAAATATCTGGAAAGCCGCGCCAAGCGCCAGACCGCTAGCGCCATTCGCGCCCTGGAAGCGCTGCGCCCGGAGCGGGCGATTCAGGTGATCGACGGCCGCGAACAGGAGGTCGCGATCAGCGCCCTGCGCCTCCATGATCTGGTGCTGGTCAAACCCGGCGAACGCTTCCCGGTGGACGGTGAAGTGGTCGACGGCCAGAGCCATGCCGACGAAGCGCTGATCAGCGGCGAAAGCCTGCCGGTCCCCAAACAACCTGGCGACAAGGTCACTGGCGGCGCGATCAATGGCGAGGGCCGGTTGCTGGTGCGGACCCAGGCGCTCGGTGCGGAAACGGTGCTGGCGAGGATCATTCGGCTGGTGGAAGACGCTCAGGCCGCCAAGGCGCCGATCCAGAAGCTTGTGGATAAAGTCAGCCAGATCTTCGTCCCGGTGGTTCTGTTGCTGGCCCTGGCGACCCTGATCGGCTGGTGGCTGTACGGCGCGCCGCTGGAAACCGCGCTGATCAATGCCGTCGCCGTGCTGGTGATCGCCTGCCCTTGCGCCCTGGGCCTGGCGACGCCAACGGCGATCATGGCCGGTACCGGGGTGGCGGCGCGCTACGGGATTCTGATCAAGGACGCTGAAGCTTTGGAACGCGCCCACGAAGTCAACGCCGTGGTGTTCGACAAGACCGGCACCCTGACGTCGGGCACCCCGCGCATCGCGCACTTGAAGGCCCTTGATGGTGACGACGCCAAATTGCTGCAACTGGCCGGTGCCCTGCAACGCGGCAGCGAACATCCGCTGGCCAAGGCCGTGCTGGATGAATGTGCGCAACGGGGTCTGGACGTGGCGGATGTCAGTGATAGCCAGTCTCTGACCGGACGCGGTATTGCCGGCAGCCTCGAGGGTCGGCGCCTGGCATTGGGTAATCGACGTTTGCTCGAGGAAAGCGGTTTGAACGCCGCGCCTCTGGCTGATCTCGCCAGTGAGTGGGAAGCCGAAGGCCGGACCCTGTCCTGGTTGATCGAACAAGGCCCTGCGCCGCAGGTATTAGGCCTGTTCGCTTTCGGCGACACTCTGAAACCCGGCGCTCTGCAGGCCGTGCAACAACTCGGCGCCCGTCAGATCGCCAGCCACCTGCTGACAGGCGACAACCGTGGCAGCGCCAAAGTGGTGGCCGAGGCGCTGGGCATCCGCAATGTGCACGCTGAGGTGCTGCCGGCGGACAAGGCGGCCGAAGTTGCGGCATTGAAGAAATCCGGTGTGGTGGCGATGGTCGGCGACGGCATCAACGATGCGCCGGCGCTGGCGGCAGCGGATATCGGCATCGCCATGGGCGGTGGCACCGACGTGGCCATGCATGCCTCCGGCATCACCCTGATGCGCGGCGATCCGCGACTGGTGCCGGCGGCATTGGAGATCAGCCGCAAGACCTACGCAAAGATCCGGCAAAACCTGTTCTGGGCGTTCGTCTATAACTTGATCGGCATTCCTCTGGCAGCGTTCGGTTTCCTCAATCCGGTGTTGGCCGGCGCGGCGATGGCCTTGTCGAGTGTGAGCGTGGTGAGCAATGCGCTACTGTTGAAAACCTGGAAACCCGAGGATCTGGAGGACAACCGATGAACATCGGCCAAGCAGCCCGCCACAGCGGCCTGAGCGCGAAGATGATCCGTTATTACGAGTCCATCGGACTGCTCAAGGCGGCCCATCGCACTGACAGCGGCTATCGGTTGTATGGCGACGACGACTTGCACACCCTGGCGTTCATCAAGCGCTCCCGGGACCTGGGGTTTTCCCTGGAGGAAGTCGGCAAGCTGCTGACCCTCTGGCAGGACCGCCAGCGCGCCAGTGCCGATGTGAAAGCCCTGGCGCGACAGCATATCGATGAACTGAACCAGAAAATCCGCGAGTTGGGGCAGTTGCGCGATACCTTGCAGGACCTGGTGGAGCATTGTCAGGGCGACCACCGGCCCGATTGTCCGATTCTCAAGAATCTTGAGTCGGGGTGTTGTGCGGCTCCGGTTCAGGCCTGAGGCATTGATGCTGAATGTACCGGCCTCTTCGCGGGCAAGCCCGCTCCCACAGTGGTCGTGGGTGTTCATGAAATCTGCGCACACCGCCAATCCCTGTGGGAGCGAGCTTGCTCGCGAAGAGGCAGGCAGCTTCAACATCTCGATTGCCTGACACATCGTCTTCGCGGGCAAGCCTCGCTCCTACAAGGGGTTGGGGTGGCCGCCATTTTTGTGAACAACCTGAGAAACTGTAGGAGCGAGGCTTGCCCGCGAAGGCTGACTGTCAGGCAACATCAATCCTGAATCTGCAGCCCGCCCACAAAAAAACCGGCCGAAGCCGGTTTTCTGTTTTAACCGATCACTGCAACCAAGGTGGTGGCGGTTCTTCGGTTTTGTTTGGCGGTGCATCATCCGCCGCACGGGCTGCCTGCTTGCGCTCCTCGTCGCGGCGTGCGGCTTCGATCTCGCGCATCACACCGCCGACATCGGCCAGTTCTTCCGTATCGGCGAATTCGCCGGTCAGGACGCTGCCCGGGTGCAAGGTGCCAGCCTCATACAAGGCCCACATCTCCTTGGCATAACGGGTCTGCTTCAGCTCCGGCGCGAACCGTCCGAAGTAACCCGCCATGTTGCCCACATCCCGCTCCAGCATGCTGAAGGCGTGGTTATTGCCCGCTGCATCCACCGCCTGCGGCAAGTCGATGATCACAGGGCCGGTCGGGGTCAACAGCACGTTGAACTCCGAGAGGTCACCGTGCACCAGACCGGTACACAGCATCAGCACGATCTGCGATATCAGAAAGGCGTGGTACTCGCGCGCCTGTTCCGGCTCAAGCACCACGTCGTTCAAACGCGGCGCGGCGTCGCCGTATTCGTCGGCCACCAACTCCATCAGCAGTACGCCTTCGAGGAAGTCATACGGCTTGGGCACCCGCACACCGGCATTGGCCAGCCGGAACAGCGCTGCCACTTCCGCGTTCTGCCACGCGTCTTCGGCCTCCTTGCGGCCGAACTTGGAACCCTTGGCCATGGCCCGGGCCTGACGGCTGTTGCGCACCTTGCGACCTTCCTGATACTCGGCCGCCTGGCGAAAACTGCGTTTGTTCGCCTCCTTGTAGACTTTCGCGCACCGCAACTGATTGCCGCAGCGCACCACATAAACAGCTGCTTCCTTCCCGCTCATGAGCGGTCGCAGCACTTCGTCGACCAGACCGTCTTCGATCAGGGGTTCAATGCGTTTTGGAGTCTTCATCAGCTTTTATTCTGGGTCCTTTATTACCAAACACGCGAAAGTCATTCGTTATACGGCAATCCTCCGTTTGCGGGGAGGGGGTGCCGACCTGTGAACAATGCCGATGCACACAATGTGCCGGTTTTATCACGAAAATCCGCGGACCATCCGCGGCCGCGGCGGATCATAGCCGAGCCCGATGCACTTGATAGCCGGGAGTCACAGGGGCATTTGTGACAGAAACCGACATCGAATCGCCACTGTTACAGGATTTTTCCAAACGGCCCTCAATTTCCTCCGACAACAGCCGAAGCCCTGAGTGACAAATTGATTTGTCCGACAATCCTTTCCTACAGAAGGAGGACGTCGCCCCCACGGACCCGGGCCATAAAAAAATACGGCTGCCAATAAACCGCGAGTCATCTGCACTGCGTGGGCTTACAAGAAAATCTGGAGCGCGGATGAACATCAAACAGAAATTGACCTGGGCGTTTGCAATCATCGCCTGCTTGCCCGTGGTGCTGGTCGCCACCCTCGTTGTGCTGAACTTGCGAAGTGATGCCCTGGATGGATTCGTCGACAGCAGCGGTCGCGAAATCCGTCAGGTCAGCAATGCCATGCAACTGTTCTTCGACGGCATCAGCCAGAACGTCGAGTACCTGGCCAACCAGCCGCTGATCAAGAACTCCGACGACAGCATCAAGACCTACATGAGCGCCAACGCCGACAGCGTGCCAAAGGGCGATATGGACAAAAAGGTCTTCACTTTCCTGCAGGACCTGGGCAACGCTCATCCGTCCTACGCCTACGCCATCCTCGGCACCGCCGCCGGCGGCTATGTGTCGTGGCCTGACGATGAAAAGCTCACCAATTACGATCCGCGCCAGCGCCCCTGGTACAAGGCGGCCCAGGCCAAGCCGGGCAAGCCGTTCCGCACCGAGGCCTACTACTGGGCACAGAACGACACTACCTACGTCAGCACCGTGCGCACCATCGACAACAAGCTGGGCACCAACGGCGGCGTGGTCAGTATCGACGTATCGCTCAAGCAGCTCACCGAACTGGTCAAGCAGATCAAACTGGGTGAAACCGGCTACCTGATGCTGCTGGAAAATACCGGCACCGTGCTGGTCAACCCGAAGAAGCCCGAGCACAATTTCAAGGCCCTGGGCAGCCTCGGCGACGGCTACGCGCAATTGGCCAAGGCCGGCAAAGGCGTGCTTGAAGTCGAACTCGACGGCGAGCTCTACATGGCCAACGTCTGGCCGTCGGAGCAATTGGGCTGGACCTTCATCGGCCTGATCAAGAAGAACGACGTGATGAGCACCGCGACCCAGCTGACCTGGTTGATCGCGATCATCGCCGCCGTGCTGGCCGTGATCTTCGCTGTGGTCGGCGCCAGTTTCGCCAGCCTCATCGTACGGCCGATCCGTGGTGTGGCCGATGGCCTGGAAGGCATCGCCCAGGGAGAAGGTGATCTGACCAAGAGCCTGGAAATCCGTGGCCGCGACGAAACCGCGCAACTGGCCAACTGGTTCAACCAGTTCCTGGCGGCGATCCGCAACCTGATCCAGAACATCGGCGGCGCCGCGACCAAGATCCTCGCCACGTCCAAGAGCTCGACCCAGGTCTCCAGCGACATGGCCGAAGCGGCCGGGCGTCAGCGTGAAGCGGTGGACATGGTGTCCACGGCCTTCCACGAAATGGTCGCCACCGCCAACGAAGTCGCTCGCTCTTGCAGCCAGGCGGCAGAATCCGCCGACAGTGGTCAGCGTCAGGCCCGTGAAGGCCAGCAGCAGATCGACGCGGCGGTGAGCAGCGTGGATCGCCTGAGCCAGGAGATCGAACAGTCCGCCGAGTCGATGCAGCAGCTGGAACGTGACAGCAACGATATTCAGTCGATCCTCGGCACCATCCGTTCGATCGCCGAACAGACCAACTTGCTGGCCCTGAACGCGGCCATCGAAGCGGCACGTGCCGGTGAGCAGGGTCGCGGTTTTGCGGTGGTGGCGGACGAAGTGCGGGCCCTGGCCAAGCGCACCGCCGATTCCACGGCGGAAATCGACGGTTTGCTGGGCAACCTGGCCAAACGCACCAGCCAGGTCACGCAACAGATGCACGCCAGTCTGGAAGTTTCGCAGCAGTCGGTGACGCGCATCGGCGAAGCCCGCAACAGCTTCGGGCAGATCCGCGAATCGGTGGACGTGATCCGCGACATGAACACTCAGATCGCCACCGCAGCGGAGCAGCAGCATCAGGTGGCTGAAGACATCAACCGGCACATCAGCCAGATCCATGGTGATGCGCAGTTGGTGGCGGAACTGGCGAACTCGGCGCGTCTGGATTCCCAGAGCCTGGCCGGGTTGTCCAATGAGCTGGATGGGTTGGTGCGGCGGTTCCGTACCTGATCCATCAGCACCGCAGATCCAGTGTGGGAGCGGGCTTGCTCGCGAAGAGGCCGTGTCAGTCACCAAATACGTCGACTGACACTCCGCT
>NZ_JBSVXG010000275.1:0-6678 GCF_054070595.1 Pseudomonas sp. SDO55104_S430
GTATCAGAAACATATAGGCTGACTGACACTCCGCATTCGCGAGCAAGCCCGCTCCCACAGGGGATAAGTAACTTCATAGCAATATCAGGCAATTGTTCCGCACTATCCACAAAGCTGAACTCCATTACTCTGGCCGCTCGCACGACGCGAACTCTGAAAGTCATGGAGATCATTATGAGTACAGACCAGAAAAGATCATTTATCGCACGCATCCGCTGCGACGACACGCCGATGAAGTTCTTCGGCCAGATGCTGGGCAACAGCGCAGCCCAGGCCAATCTACTGACCACCGCCCACCGATATTCCGAGATCGGCAAAAGCATGGTGCGGGTGCACAAGATCAACAAGGCCGTGGGCCTGACCCGGTCGGACGAGATGATTGTGTATTTCTGCTGCTACGACGATTACTACAACATCCAGATCCGCAGCGAAGCGTATCTGGGCAAATACCTGAGCAAGAACCCTCACGGCCTGTTGGGCGCGTTCGTCGGTGCCGGTGGCAGCACCACCTCGTTCAACCTGCTGAACATGGATCAGGACATCATCACCCTCGATGACCTGAAAAAGGATGAAGCCAGGGTTTACCTCAAGGCCAGGAATGCCGACACGGTCAAACGCCACTTGATCGAAAGCCCAAAGGTGTATGCCTACACCGATCACGTTGGCGATCCCGTGACCTTCAATCTCAAGATCCTGGAGCGCGATGTGCCCTACCCGACCGGATCGACACCTTATCCGCTGTTCATCGACCCCAGGGAGCAACTGGACGGCATCTGATCGCGCGCAAAACAGCGCAAACAAAAAAGCCCCGCATCTCGCGATACGGGGCTTTTTCATTCAACGGCTTATCAGACCGCCGATTCCAGCTCCACTTTGGCAGGTGCCGCAGCAGGTGCCGGCGCCTGGCCGCTCAGGGCCAGATCCAGCAACTCGCGGTTGGCCACTGCGTACATGGCGTAGTCGGTACCGCTGGCGGCACGGATTTCCACCAGCATCGCGCGCCAGCGTTCGATCATGCTGGCGTGTTGCGCCATCCACGAATCCAGGCGTGCCTCAACCGAGGCTTCGCACAGATTCAGGACCGAGATGGTGATCGCACGCTGTTGCCAGTCGACATCATCGCGGAACGCTTCACGGGCCAGGGCCTGCCAGTTGTTTTCAACCGGCAAGGCGCTGATCTGTTGCAGGTACCAGGTGATATTCAGCTCTTCACCCACAGCGAAGAAGGCTTTCGCCACTTCAGCCGGATCCTGACCAGTCACGTCGGACGCCTCGATCACCGGCAGCAAGGTGTACAGGTGCGAGGTACCCGCAACCATGCGTGCCAGCAACTCCGGAACGCCCGCCTCGACGTAGGCCTCGTAGCGGGTCTTCCAGTTTTCCAGGGTCGGGCCGGTCAGCAGCTCGTTCAGACTCAGACCCAGCTCCTTCAGGTGCGGACCGAAGTGGGCGACGTCACGGGCAGCGTTCTGCTCATTGCGACGGCTGCGCAGGAACCAGCGCGTAGCGCGACGCCCCAGGCGCATCAGCTCGTCCATCAACTCCAGTTGCACGTCGGCGGAAACCTTGTAGTCCAGGGCTTCGATCTGACGGAACCAGTGCGGGAGGTGGAAGATGTCACGCACGATCACATACGCGCCGGCCACGTTCGCCGGGGTCATGCCGGTCGACTCCTTGAGTCGCTGAACGAAGGTGATGCCCATGTGGTTGACCAGATCGTTGGCGATCTGGGTGCTGACGATTTCGCGCTTCAGACGGTGACGACGCATGGCGTCGGAGAACTTGTTCACCAGCGTCGGCGGGAACGCGGTTTCCATGTCGCGGGTCAGGTAGTCGTCGTCCGGCACCAGGGAGCCCAGCAGCTGCTCCTTGAGGTCGATCTTGCTGTAGGAGATCAGCACCGACAGCTCCGGACGGGTCAAGCCGTGGCCGGCTGCGACGCGTTCGTTGATCTGCTCTTCCGACGGCAGGAACTCGATGGCGCGATCCAGCTTGCCGCGACCTTCCAGGTCGTTCATCAGACGCTTGTATTCAGCGATACGTGGCAGGGCACGACGAGCAGCCAGGGACAGCGCCTGGGTCTGCTTGTAGTTGTTGCCCAGCACCAGGCCACCGACTTCGTCAGTCATGCTCGCCAGCAACTCGTTGCGTTGCTTGTCGGTCATGTCGCCGGCCTGAACCACTTCGTTCAGCAGGATCTTGATGTTCACTTCGTGGTCGGAGCAGTCCACGCCACCGGCGTTGTCGATGAAGTCGGTGTTGGAACCGCCGCCATTGAGACCGAATTCGACGCGACCCAGTTGAGTCATGCCGAGGTTACCGCCCTCGCCCACTACTTTGCAGCGCAGTTCGTTGCCGTTCACGCGCAGCGCATCGTTGGCCTTGTCGCCGACATCGGCGTGGCTTTCGGTGCTGGCTTTGACGTAGGTACCGATACCACCGTTCCACAACAGATCCACCGGTGCCTTGAGCAAGGCATTGAGCAGTTCGGTCGGGGTCAGCTTGTCGGCCTTGATGTCGAAACGCTCTTGCATCTGCGGGGAGATCGCGATGCTCTTCGCGCTGCGCGAGAAGATACCGCCACCTTCGGACATGATGCTGGTGTCGTAATCCGACCACGCCGAACGCGGCAGGTCGAACATGCGCTGACGCTCGGCGAAGCTGGTCGCCGGGTTCGGGTTCGGGTCGATGAAGATGTGCATGTGGTTGAAGGCGGCGACCAGTTGCAGCTTGTCGGACATCAGCAAGCCGTTACCGAACACGTCACCGGCCATGTCGCCGACGCCCACCACAGTGATGTTGTCTTCCTGGACATTGATGCCGCGCTCGCGGAAGTGGCGCTGCACGCCGACCCACGCGCCCTTGGCGGTGATGCCCATTTTCTTGTGGTCGTAACCGGCCGAACCGCCGGAGGCGAACGCGTCACCCAGCCAGAAGCCGTAGTCGATGGCGATGCCGTTAGCGATGTCGGAGAAGGTCGCGGTGCCCTTGTCCGCCGCCACTACCAGGTACGGGTCGTCCTGGTCATGACGCACGACGTTGGCTGGCGGAACCAGCGCGCCGTCTTTCAGGTTGTCGGTGATGTCGAGCAAGCCCGAAATGAAGATGCGGTAGCAGGCGATGCCTTCGGCCGCGATCTCGTCCCGGCTGCCGCCCAGCGGCAGGCGACGTGGCAGGAAGCCACCCTTGGCGCCCACCGGCACGATCACCGAGTTCTTCACTTGCTGGGCTTTTACCAGGCCCAGGACTTCGGTACGGAAGTCTTCTTCACGGTCGGACCAGCGCAGGCCGCCGCGAGCGACGTTGCCGAAGCGCAGGTGCACGCCTTCGACGCGCGGCGAGTAAACGAAGATCTCGAACTTCGGAACCGGTTTTGGCAGTTCCGGAATCAGGTGCGGGTTGAACTTGAAGCTGAAGTACGACTTGTTATGGCCGTTGGCGTCGGTCTGGTAGAAGTTGGTACGCAGGGTCGCCTTGATCAGGTCCAGGTAGCGACGCAGGATGCGGTCTTCGTTGAGCACCTGAACGTCGTCCAGGGCGCTGAGAATCGCGTGTTCCAGGCGTTGCTGCATGTCGTCCAGATCGTCGCCGCTAAGCTTGCGCGCCAGATAGAAACGGGTCTTGAACAACCGGGTCAGCTCGCGAGCGATGTCGGTGTGGTTGTTCAGGGTGCTGGCGATGTAGCCAAGGTCGAAGCCCAGACGGATCTGCTTCAGGTAACGGGCGTAGGCACGCAGCAGCGCCACGTCGCGCCAAGGCAGGCCGGCGGTCAGTACCAGACGGTTGAACGCATCGTTTTCGGCATCGCCGCGCACGATGTGGACGAAGGCGTCCTGCAGGGTGTCGTTGAGTTGCTGGATGTCCAGGTCCAGGCCTTCGGCAGCGGTGAAGGCGAAGTCATGAATCCAGAACTCGCGGCCGTTGGTGTGACGCAGACGGTACGGGAATTCACCCAGCACGCGCAGGCCGAGGTTTTCCAGGATCGGCAGAACGTCGGACAGGGCCAGCGGGGTATCGGCGTGGTACAGCTTGCAGTGCAGCTCGCGCTGGCCGGACACCTGGCCCAGCGGCTGGTAGAAGCTCATCACCAGCGGCTTCTTGTCGGTGAGGTTCAGCAGGTGCTGCATGTCGACCACGGCCGAATGCGCGGCGAAACGCTCGCGGTAGCCGGCCGGGAAACCTTTCGGGAAGTCGGCCAGCACGTTGGTGCCCTGGGCTTCGCCGAAGGCTTCGACGGTCAGCGCGGAGTAGTCGTCCTGCCAGCTGCGGCAGGCCTGGATCACTTCGTTTTCCAGCTGCTGCGGGTCGATGTCGATGCGGTTTTTCGGGTCGACGCGCAGGATCAGTTGCACGCGGGCCAGTACGGACTCGGAGAAGAACGTCCAGAACTCGCAGTCCGAGGCTTTCAGGCGATCCATCAGCACTTGCTGGATCTTCTGGCGCACTTCGGTGGAATAGATGTCACGCGGCACGTAGGCCAGGCAGTAGCAGAAGCGGCCGTACGGGTCCTTGCGCAGGAATACGCGGATCTTGTTGCGTTCCTGGATCTGCACGATCGACATCACGGTGCTGAACAGCTCGTCCACCGGCGTCTGGAACAGATCGTCCCGCGGCAGCACTTCCAGAACCTGTGCCAGTTCCTTGCCCAGGTGGGCCTTGGACTGGAAGCCGGAGCGCTCTTCGATTTCCGCGACCTTGCGACGGATGTACGGGATCGCACGTACGCTTTCGCCGTACACCGACGAGGTGTACAGGCCCATGAAACGGCATTCCTTGACGACCTTGCCGTCGGCGTCGATTACCCGGATCGACACGTAGTCAGGGTAAGCCGGACGGTGAACGCGGCTCGGGTGCGCAGCCTTGGCGAAGGTCAGCAGTTTCGGCTCGCGCAGGTAGTTCACGGCGTAATCTTCGATGCGCGTGTCATCGTAGGTCAGGCCGGTACGCAGGGATTTGGTCAGACCCAGGAAGGAGCTCTGGTCGTACTCGATGTGGCCGCCATCGGCCTGATCGGTGACCACGAACTCTTCGTAGCCCAGGAAGGTGAAGTGGTTGCCCACCAGCCATTCCAGGAAGCCCTTGATTTCGTTCTTTTCTTCGGCATCGACGGCGAACGAGCTGTTGTCCAGGCTGCTCAGGATTTCCTGGACCTTGGCTTTCATCGGTTCGAAATCGGTCACCGCGGCGCGCACTTCGCTGAGCACTTGCTCCAGCTCTTTGGTCAGCACGTTCAGTTCGGCGGTGTTGGCGCAACGGTCGATTTCCAGGTACATCAACGACTCATGCAGCACGTCGTTGCCCTGGGTGCCCTTGGGCAGGATTTCCAGCAGCTCGCCCTTGGCACCGCGACGCACGCTCAGCACGGTGGTTTGCAGGGTGTGGATGCTGTAGCCGCGACGGTTCAGCTCGGTACGCACCGAGTCCACCAGGAATGGAAGGTCGTGGTGCAGCACTTCGACCGCGGTGTGGGTCGACTGCCAGCCGTGGCGTTCGTAATCGGGGTTGTAGACACGCACTTGCGGTTGCGCGTGATCGAAGCGCTCGAGCAGGCGCCATGCAGAAAGAGTACAGCCAGCGAGGTCGGACAAACGACGCTGGGTCAGTTCGTCCAGGGAGATAATGCCGAAGAATTGTTCAGCGAACAGCGCCACTTGTGGCAGTGCCTGTTCACTGATGTGCTGCGCCAGTGCCGCTTGCAGTTGGTGCTGGAAGTCGGCTTTGCTGGCTGCGGTGAAGAACGCCATCTGTGGTACTCCGCTAGGGCTTGTTATTGATGGAAGCGTCGCGTGCAAAACCCCTTTTCGGGGCTACCCGTCACCCTGTTCCTGATTCTCGGGCAGAGGAAACAGGGTGACAGGTGGGTGAAGCTGGACGAGACACTCTGGTCACATTCACCTTCCGTGAATGGGCATCTGTAAAAACGACTGACCGCGTACGGCGCAATGTCTTTACAGGTGCACATCCGTTGCGCAGCTTAACGAGTGCGGCAAGGCCCATTCTTGCGATGCTGCGACATATTCGGTCATCGGCACGCAGGTTCGTCGCGGCGCATCGAACAACACTAGCAGCCGCGGGGAAAAACGGCGGTTTTCCGTCCGGTTTTGCGGCACGTACGTACCAGAAATGACCAGCACCTCAGGGTTCGTTCACATAACGGCCCGGATACTTGGGCGAGCAGAAATTGCGCGGGACTGGCAAAATCGCCTTTCTTTCGCCCTCATCATGCTCGCCGAGCCAGGAATCCCCCATGCAAATGACCACCGCCCTCTTGATCGTCAACCCGTGCGACGACGAAGAAGACAACATGGCCATGCTCTGCTGCCACAGCACCCAGGGCGAAATGTTCCTGATGACCCGCTACCCCGACGAGGACGAGCTGGAAATCACCCTCGATGGCGAACCTTCGACCCTGGACGGCGTAAAGGTGACCCTGAGCCCTACCCGCCTGCTCATCGAAATCGCAGCGACCGATGCAGATGTGCTCAATGGCCATGATTCGCTGGAGATCGTCCACAGCACTGATGCGGGTGATCTGGCGGAGGTTGAAGAGACCTTGCAGAACATCCTCAAGGGCACCGGGACCTACGTCAGCCAGTTGTAGTAGCCGTAGGAGCGAGGCTTGCCCGCGAAGGCGGAGTGTCAGGCGACATCGATGCTGAATGTGCCGGCCTCTTCGCG
>NZ_JBSVXG010000276.1:0-6629 GCF_054070595.1 Pseudomonas sp. SDO55104_S430
TTTAGTCCCGCCCACCCCTTCAAGTCTAAACATACAAGCGAGCCTGCTCGCGATGACGTCGGGTCAATCTCATTCAATCGGCGTACTAATGAACACCTCAAGCCCCTCGGCATATTCGGTGTACGCCGCGATCTTCGGGAAGGCTTCGCGCGAGGCCTGGTCCGGTACAACCAGATTGGTGAAGCTCCAGGCCACGGCCAGGGTGATGCCGGCCTGGTCGATCGGGGCGTCGGTGTCCAGTGGCTGCTTTTCCAATTCCCTTTCCAGTGCGTTGTAGGCTGCGGCCAATTGTCCCTCCACCCGTTCCGACCAGGCCTGGAATTGAATCTCGGCCGGTCGCAGGTTGCGTTCGTAATATAGCTGCACGGATTTTTCGCACGCGGCCAATGCCAGGCCGATCAGGCGCAACGAGTGCAGGCGTTGATCGATTGCCTTCGGCATCAGGCTGCGGTCGGGGCCGGCGAGGGCTTCGAGGTAGTCGATGATCAGTGTCGAATCCATCAACACCTCGCCGTCGTCCAGCACCAGGGTCGGGGCCTTAACCACCGGATTGATCTGCTGGAACTGCTCGAACGTGCGGAATACCGACACCGAGTGCTGCTCCAGGTCGATGCCCAGGCGTTTGGCGGAAATGGCGACGCGTCGTACAAATGGCGAGTCCAGCATGCCGATCAGCTTCATTTAATCGCTCCTTGAGTCAGCCATAACGGGAAGGTCAACCTTAGCCGAGCCGGCGCGACCTGCAAACGGCTTCCCGCCGCCCAGCCGTTTGTCTTCCATATAGGCCCGCTGAATTGAATTTCTTGCTATAAACGCACTCCGATATCCGCCTGAATACCTGCCATAGCGCATTTTCGAGGCCTTGTCGGACAAATTCGCTGTCTTTTCAGTTGCTGAGGCCTCAAGTCGGCCTTAGACTGCCGCCCCTCGTAAATTGAGTGCCGGGTGGCGCTTGGAACAAACGGCGCCTTCGCGATGGCCTGAACAGGTTTGTCGCAATGCTCCCTAATTCGCCTTAATGCACGTTTTTTTATAGAGATATCAATGACAAAGGACAAGTTGCTGGCCATGCCGGCGGATGACTACATGAATGCCGAGCAACATGCTTTTTTCTCCGAGCTGTTGCAGAACATGAAAGTCGAAACCCATGAGCGCATTGAGCAGAATCGCATCGCCATCGAGAGCCTGGACAGCCCGGCCGATCCGGCTGACGCGGCTTCGGTCGAAGAAGAGCGCACCTGGCTGGTAAACGCGATCGATCGCGACCAGCGCATGCTGCCTCAGTTGGAACAAGCTCTGGAACGCATCAAAGAAGACAGCTTTGGCTGGTGCGACGACAGTGGCGAGGCTATTGGCCTCAAGCGCCTGCTGATCAGCCCGACCACCAAGTACTGCATCGAAGCTCAAGAACGTCACGAGCAGATCGACAAGCACCAGCGTCAAGCCTGATTTCGTACGGCAATCGGTGTCCTGCCGGTTGTCCTGAAAAGATCGCAGCCTTCGGCAGCTCCAAAATGGGAGCGCTGACTAAGGCTGCGATCTTTTTTCTGTTGCCCCCCGATTTTCCCGTTTCTTCCGTTGATCTGCTGCAACGCCCTCGACTAAAGCACCATAGATAATGGCTTTTTAGTGGCGCTTAATGCGACGACAACAATTAGAAAATGTCTGGGGTGACAAAGATGACGAAAGACAAGACTCGGGCTATCGAAGCTTTGGCTGTCGCGGCCCCGTTGCTGCTGTCGAAAAATCGTTGGCTGACACCAACATTGCAAAGTATCGCCCTGATGCTGTTGCTGTGTGGCATGAGCCTTCAAAGCTGGCCGCTGTATGTTGGCCTGCCAATGGCTGTGCTGATTGTCTGGCTGCCGCGCCTGCGCTCGCGCGCGACTCGCCAGACCGCCGCTGTCGATACCGGCGACGCCATCGCCGCGTTGACCCGTGATCTTTCCCGCACCACCAGCCATAACGCGCTGTCCGCCGCGGGGGTGGCCTTTTCCGTCAGGCAACTGGCTGACCGGTTGCAGTCGCAACTGGGCGCCGCGGCACAAATCGTCAGCAACGCCGAAGTGATGATCGCCACCGAACAGGCTACATCGACCTTGAGTCGAGAGGCGCTGAGTGCGGCGAGCGAAGCGCATCGCAGTGGCGCGGCTGGGCGCGCTGAACTGGTAGAGTCGATTACGCGGATGCATCAACTCAGCGAACGGGCCAGTGGCAGCCGTCAGCTGATCGAAGCCTTGAGTCTGCGCAGCGACGATATCCAGCGCGTGACCCTGGTGATCCAGTCCATCGCCAGCCAGACCAATCTGCTGGCCCTGAACGCGGCGATCGAAGCGGCGCGGGCCGGTGAACATGGCCGGGGTTTTGCGGTGGTGGCCGATGAGGTTCGCGGGCTCGCCGCGCGTACGGCTACTGCGACTGGGGAAGTAGGCGAGATGGTGGCGGATATCCAGCAGCGCACCGCGCAGGTGGTGGAGCAGATCCGTCAGTTGTCCAGCGACCTGGACACTGGCGTCGAGCAGGTCGAGCACACCGGTCAGCACCTGGAAAACATCGCCCGCCTGGCGGCCGGCGTCGAGGGTCAGGTCGGGGAGATCGCTCGGGGTGCCGAGACCAATCGCGAGCAATTGGACAGCCTGTTCCACGCCATTGAGCAGATGCGTAGCGACCTGTCCGTCAGTGATCAGCAGACCCGGCGCCTGTCCGAGGCGGCGGTGCAGATGGAAGGGCAGGCCGAGAGCATCAGCGAGCGGTTGGCGGAAGTCGGGCTGGATGACTATCACCAACGGATCTACGACCTGGCGCGGGAGGGCGCAAACCTGATCGCCGAGCGTTTCGAGGCGGACATCGATGCGGGTCGGGTCAGTCTTGATGATTTGTTCGACCGTAACTACCAGGCGATTGCCGGCACTCAGCCGGTCAAATACCAGACGCGGTTCGATGGCTATACCGACCAGGTCTTGCCGGCGATTCAGGAACCGCTGCTGCTGCGTCATGAAGGACTGGTGTTTGCCATCGCCTGCACGCAGCAGGGTTACGTGCCGACTCACAACAAGGTGTTCAGCCAGCCGCTGACCGGTGATGTACAGGCAGACACCGTGCATAACCGTACCAAACGCAAGTTCGCCGACCGCACCGGGATTCGGTGTGGCAGCCATCAGCAGCCGGTGCTGTTGCAAACCTATACGCGCGATACGGGGGAGCTGATGCATGATCTGTCGGTGCCGATCATGCTCAAGGGGCGGCATTGGGGTGGGTTGCGGTTGGGGTACAAACCGCAAAATACACTGTAAGAGCGAGCAAGCACGCGATGGTCGTCAACGATAACGTTGGCGGCCTGATGTCCGCGGTGTTCCGAGTTCCATCGCGAGCAGGCTCGCTCCCACAGGGGGAATGGATTTTATCTGGCGATTGTTACGACTTTGGAAAGAAAGCTCTACAAACCCAATATTGTTTCCGCACCTGAAGACTTCGTACCATAACGATATAGTTAGGTTGCTAACGGAGTTCGAAGAGCAACATGCAAAGCAAAGTCGATGTGGCAGTAATGATTGGCAGCGGCGTACCCGCCAGTCTGCGGGCCCTGGGACAAAGTGTGTGCTGGGTGGTACTGCTGAATGGCGAACGCCGGGGCACGGCGTTTTCGAGCCGGGATGAGGCGGAGGAGTGCAAGGCTGCCTGGATCGCGCAACTGAAGGTCGAGACGCCGGACAGCCTGCATTGAGGTCAGTGGACCTGGTGCATGCGCAGGTTCAGATCGTCCACCACCCGCGCCCAGTCGGCGTCTTCGCGCAGTTGCTCCTTGAGAAAGCCCGCCTGTTGCGGCGTCCAGAATTCCGCGTCGATGAGTTTCTTGTCCTCTGGCAGCGGTGAATGACTGGCAATGAAATCGTCGATAGCTTTCTGGGTGGAGTCCAGGCCGAGCTGGTCGAACAAACCTTTCAAGTCGTGGGTCGGTGATTCCATTTTCATCTCCTGGCAGGGTGAATCGGATTCTGAAGTTCGTTGTCTCTATTTCTGATGAAGGCGAGCTTCAAGAGTTCGAAATCGATATTCAATCCAATGTTCAAACGCAGCAGTGAGCATAGACCGCAAAGCTGATCTTCAGGCTTTCAATGCGTTGCCTCCAGCGCTCGGGCGAGGGCGCAGGCTTCGTTGTGATCGACGCGGAAACCTCTTACATGCCCGGTGGAAATTTCCTTGATATGAAAGAACGAATTCCCGGCCAATATCACTTGGAAGCGCGGGATTTCGGGGGAACGTGAGTGAAGTTCAGCTTGTCGTATAGTCGGCGAACCTGAAACCTGCAATGGTGCAAAGGGTTGGGCAAAGTGTGTAAGCGTGCACATATGAAGTCCTTTTCGTTGTTTTTACCGACGTATGTACGTCCGTATGGGTAGTCTCGGCGAGCATGGCTGCTCTAGAATCACCGTCACTGGTGGGGTGAGTGATCGTATCTAAAGCAATTTTCGGCTTGCGATATGTCAGAAAAGTGCTTTTTTTTAAGAGTTTTTTCCCTGAAGTCGATAGTCCGTATTCTTCTGGCTGTAGGAAGGGCGTTTTCCTTCAACCTTTGACGAAAGCCAGGCAAGACGAGGCGAGCATCGTCCAGTAGTCTGCTCAGGCCTCGGGATGGGTGAGTGCATAGCTCATCCGCCACACGATTGGGGTTTATCAAGTTTCACTTTCGGCATTGCCGCTTTTTTCGGCTGTGCGCCTTTTATGCGTGCGGCGTCATTTTCAGATGTGGGGATGGTTCCTTGGCAGTAAGTAATCTCGATATGCATGCGTTGTTCGTGCTGGGTGATTTGCGCGCGAAGCTGGTCAAACTGTTTCAATCTCGTTTCGTCTACATCACTGAGCAGAGCGCCGAAGGCATTTATGTGGCGGAGCTCGACACTGAGTCAGCACTGGTGGTCGACGACAAGCCAGGGCTCAAGCTCAAGGTCGGCGATCATTTCAGCGCCTCGGTCCTGCCCAGTCGCGAAGGCGGCAAGCTGGAAATCAGATTCCGCGACATCAAAATGACGGTCTACGGCCTTGGTGACTACGCCTTCGTGACCACCGCCGACGGCGAAGCCATCGTGTTCAAGGAAGGCCACAGTGCGGTAACGGTTTTCGCCGCTCACCAGCAGTTGCAGGAAGGCCTGACCAAAACCCTCAAGGCCGTAACCGCCAAGGCCGCCAAATGGCGCAAGGGCGAGTTGGTGACCTTCAAGGCCAGCGAGTGATGAGCCAGCCCCGCGCCGAATTCCATGAACAGAACCAGGCCCGCGCCGAGGCCGAAGCCCGGAGACTGTTCGCGCAGAAGACCGTTCTGCAGGGCGCATGGCTCAATTGGGTGGCCTCTGAACTCTACGGTTTGCGCCCGCCTGAATACGCCAACATGGTCAGACGAGAGCTGACGCGGATGCAGGAAATTTCCGAAAATTGATCTGAACCCCTCGAAAGCAGGAACCTCTACTACAGTCAGTTGACTGAAGTTTCAGAGGCTTTGCGGTCTTCTGCCAGGCCATCCTGCTATTGCTGCGAACAGCACGAGGTGCAAAAGCATGAAAGGTTTTCGACGCTTGCTGGCTGCGAGCCTGACCACTTTCGCTGTGTTGGCATCACCCGCTCCGGTGCTCGCGGCCCAGACGCCGGTGCATTTCGCCGACCTCAATTGGGAAAGCGGCAGTCTGATCACCGATATCCTGAGAATCATCGTCGAGAAGGGCTACGGCCTGTCGACCGATACCTTGCCCGGCACCACTATCACCCTGGAAACCGCCCTGGCCAACAATGACATTCAGGTCATTGGCGAAGAGTGGGCCGGGCGCAGTCCGGTGTGGGTCAAGGCGGAGGCCGAAGGCAAGGTGGTGAGCCTGGGCGATACGGTCAAGGGGGCGACCGAAGGCTGGTGGGTGCCGGAATACGTGATCAAGGGCGATCCGGCCAAGGGCATCAAGGCCATGGCGCCAGACCTGCGCAGTGTCACTGACCTGCCCAAATACAAAGACGTCTTCAAGGATCCGGAGGCGCCGAGCAAAGGGCGTTTCCTCAACAGCCCGATTGGCTGGACCTCGGAAGTGGTCAACAAGCAGAAGTTGAAAGCGTATGGTCTGGACGACAGTTACGTGAACTTCCGTAGCGGCTCCGGCGCGGCGCTGGATGCCGAGATCAGTTCATCGATCCGCCGCGGCAAGCCGGTGCTGTTCTACTACTGGTCGCCCACGCCGTTACTCGGTCGCTTCAAACTGGTCCAGCTTGAGGAACCGCCATTCGACGCCGAAGCCTGGAAGACCCTGACCGACGCCGACAACCCCAACCCAAAACCCACCCGCTCGCTGCCTTCGAAGCTGTCCATTGGCGTGTCCACGCCGTTCCAGAAGCAATATCCGCAGATCGCCGAGTTCTTCAGCAAGGTCGATTTCCCCATCGATCCGCTGAACAAGGCCCTGGCCGACATGAGCGAAAAACACACCCCACCGCGCCAGGCGGCGGAGGATTTCATGAAGAAGCATCCGGATGTTTGGAAGGCGTGGTTGCCGAAGGATGTGGCGGAGAAGGTGTCTGCCGAGCTGAAATAATTTGGTGATTCCGGATACGTCTTCGCGGGCAAGCCTCGCTCCTACAGGGTTTCGATCAGC
>NZ_JBSVXG010000277.1:0-6615 GCF_054070595.1 Pseudomonas sp. SDO55104_S430
GTCCGGTGTAGACCCTGTAGGAGCGAGGCTTGCCCGCGAAGCTTTTTGCGTCCCCCAAAAATATCGTTCCCGAACGCGCACCACTTTGTTACCGAACGCCCCAATCCGGCGCAAAACCCCTCCCCAGTAACATCCGCCCCCGCTCATAAAAAATCCCCCCGGAAAATTTCATCTTCGCCACATCCCTTGATCCAGGCGCTCTCCAGCCATTTCGAAACTTTTCTTGAACACCCATCCAACAAGTTGGCCGCTTGATTGCATATGCTTGTATGTACAAGTAAAGACGTATGCGTATGAGTCGATTGAGACGACCCGCAACGTCCACTGATTCGCCTGCAGCGCAACGATGCGCGCAGGCTGGCTTACCCACCGCCAGGGTTGGTTTGGATTGATCGCTGAGGAGTCTTTTTCGTGACTGACAACAAAACTACCAAGTTCCGTGACGTTGAAATCCGCGCTGCCCGCGGTAACAAGCTGACCGCCAAAAGCTGGCTGACCGAAGCGCCGCTGCGCATGCTGATGAACAACCTCGACCCGGAAGTCGCCGAGAACCCGAAAGAACTGGTGGTTTACGGTGGTATCGGTCGTGCCGCGCGTAACTGGGAGTGCTACGACAAGATCGTCGAGAGCCTGACCAACCTGAACGAAGACGAGACCCTGCTGGTGCAATCCGGCAAGCCGGTCGGCGTGTTCAAGACCCACGCCAACGCCCCGCGCGTGCTGATCGCCAACTCCAACCTGGTACCGCACTGGGCGAACTGGGAACACTTCAACGAACTGGACGCCAAAGGCCTGGCCATGTACGGCCAGATGACCGCCGGCAGCTGGATCTACATCGGCAGCCAGGGCATCGTCCAGGGCACCTACGAAACCTTCGTTGAAGCCGGTCGCCAGCACTACAACGACGACCTGACGGGCAAGTGGGTCCTGACCGCAGGTCTGGGCGGCATGGGCGGCGCGCAACCTCTGGCCGCCACCCTGGCCGGCGCCTGCTCGCTGAACATCGAATGCCAGCAGGTCAGCATCGATTTCCGTCTGAACAGCCGTTACGTCGACGAGCAGGCCAAAGACCTCGACGACGCCCTGGCTCGCATCGCCAAATACACCAAAGAAGGCAAGGCGATCTCCATCGCGCTGCTGGGTAACGCGGCAGAAATTCTGCCGGAACTGATCAAGCGCGGCGTGCGCCCGGACATGGTCACCGACCAGACCAGCGCCCACGACCCGCTCAACGGTTACCTGCCGGCCGGCTGGACCTGGGAAGAGTACCGCGCTCGCGCCAAGACCGAGCCTGCCGCCGTGGTCAAAGCCGCCAAGCAATCGATGGCCGTGCACGTTAAAGCGATGCTCGAGTTCCAGAAGCAAGGCGTGCCGACCTTCGACTACGGCAACAACATCCGCCAGATGGCCCAGGAAGAAGGCGTGGAAAACGCATTCGACTTCCCAGGCTTCGTACCGGCCTACATCCGTCCGCTGTTCTGCCGCGGCATCGGTCCGTTCCGCTGGGCCGCGCTGTCGGGCAACGCTGAAGACATCTACAAGACCGACGCCAAGGTCAAGGAACTGATCCCGGACGACGCCCACCTGCACAACTGGCTGGACATGGCTCGCGAGCGCATCAGCTTCCAGGGTCTGCCGGCACGTATCTGCTGGGTTGGTCTGGGCCTGCGCGCCAAGCTAGGCCTGGCGTTCAACGAAATGGTCCGCAGCGGCGAGCTGTCGGCGCCAATCGTTATCGGCCGTGACCACCTGGACTCCGGCTCGGTATCCAGCCCGAACCGTGAAACCGAATCGATGCAGGACGGTTCCGATGCTGTTTCCGACTGGCCACTGCTCAACGCCCTGCTGAACACCGCGAGCGGCGCGACCTGGGTTTCCCTGCACCACGGCGGCGGCGTCGGCATGGGCTTCAGCCAGCACTCGGGCATGGTGATCGTCTGCGACGGTACCGATGAAGCGGCCGAGCGTATTGCTCGCGTACTGCACAACGACCCGGCAACCGGCGTTATGCGTCACGCCGATGCCGGTTACCAGATCGCGATCGACTGCGCCAAGGAACAAGGGCTGAACCTGCCGATGATCACCGGCAAATAAAAAGCAGTCGCTGTAAATGCTTTTTGTGGGAGCGAGCCTGCTCGCGATGAGGGCGGCACATTCAACACCTCGTTGACTGACAAACCGCTATCGCGAGCAGGCTCGCTCCCACAGAAGCAGAGCCAACCCAAATCCAGAACAATCCACAGAGGTTGAACCATGGCTGTCCAAGACGAACGTGCAGGCAACAAACCGTTGATCGAGAAACGCTCGATCGACTACATCCCGGAAGCGGAAAGACACGGTCGTCTGTTCAGCCAGTTCACCCTGTGGATGGGTGCCAACCTGCAAATCACCGCGATCGTGACCGGTGCCTTGGCCGTGGTGCTCGGCGGGGATGTGTTTTGGTCGTTGATCGGTCTGTTGATCGGTCAACTGCTGGGTGGTGGTGTGATGGCGTTGCACGCCGCGCAAGGGCCGAAGCTTGGCCTGCCACAGATGATCTCCAGCCGCGTGCAGTTCGGGGTTTATGGCGCGGCGATCCCGATCGTGCTGGTGTGCCTGATGTACCTGGGCTTCACCGCTACGGGCACGGTGCTTTCCGGCCAGGCCTTGGGCCAGTTGTTCGGTGTCAGTGACACCATCGGCATCCTGATCTTCGCCAGCGTCATCGTGCTGGTGACGGTGCTGGGTTACCGGGTGATCCACTTCATCGGCCGTGTCGCCAGCATCATCGGCATCATTGCTTTCGTTTACCTCTTCAGTCGCCTGATGAGCCAGACGGATGTCGGCGCACTGATGGAAATTCGCCACTTCAGTTGGAGCAGCTTCCTGCTGGCGGTGTCGCTCGCGGCCTCCTGGCAGATCGCTTTCGGCCCTTACGTGGCGGACTACTCGCGCTACCTGCCGAGCAAGACGTCCTCGGTGAAAACCTTCTTCGCCGCGGGCGCAGGTTCGGTGATCGGTGCACAGGTGGCGATGATCCTCGGCGTATTCGCCGCAGCTTCCGCCAACGGTCAATACGCCGGTCATGAAGTGGCTTACATCGTCGGTTTCGCCGGCAGTGGTGCCACCGCCGCGCTGCTGTATTTCAGCATCGCGTTCGGCAAGGTGACCATTTCCACCCTGAACTCCTACGGCAGCTTCATGTGCATCGCAACCATCATCAGCGGCTTCCGTGGCCGTCTGGAAGTGTCGCGCATGCAACGTCTGGTGTTCGTCCTGGCCATCGTCGGTGCCGCAACCCTGATCGCCTTGGTTGGCCAGCACTCGTTCCTCGGTGCGTTCAAGTCGTTCATCCTGTTCCTGCTGGCGTTCTTCACGCCATGGAGCGCAATCAACCTGGTGGACTACTACTGTATTACCCGCGAACGCTATGACGTGCCGGCGCTGGCTGATCCGAACGGTCGCTACGGCCGCTGGAACATGCTCGGTATCAGCGTCTACGTGTTCGGTGTGCTGGTGCAGTTGCCGTTCATCTCCACCAAGTTCTATACCGGTCCCCTGGTGGCTGCATTGGGTGACGTGGATATTTCCTGGATTATCGGTCTGGTATTGCCCGCTGCCCTGTATTACGTGTGCGCCAAAAAATGGCACGGTGCAGTACCCGATCAACTGATTCTGCCGGTCGAGCAGAACAGCGTAGAAAAACCAAAAACAAGCGGGAACGGTCGCGCTGCGGCGCAGGCCTGATTGGACGTAGACAGGGCTGGATGCCTCTTGACTGCCGCAAGCCAATTCATGATTAGGAGCGTCGAAACAATGAAATCGAACAAGACCCTGCTGACCGCACTGCTTTCCATGGGCCTGCTGGCCAGCGCCGGCGCCACTCAGGCAGCGGGCTGGTGTGAGTCGGGCAAGCCGGTGAAATTCGCCGGCCTGAACTGGGAAAGCGGCATGCTGCTGACCGACGTGATGCAATTCGTGCTGGATAAAGGTTACGGCTGCAAGACCGACAGCCTGCCGGGCAACTCCATCACCATGGAAAACGCCCTGAGCAGCAACGACATTCAGGTGTTCGCCGAGGAATGGGTTGGCCGCAGCGAGGTCTGGAACAAGGCCGAGAAGGCCGGCAAGGTCGTCGGCGTCGGCGCTCCTGTCGTTGGCGCGATCGAAGGCTGGTACGTGCCGCGCTACGTGATCGAAGGCGACGCCAATCGCAAGCTGGAAGCCAAGACGCCGGACCTGAAAAACATTGCCGACCTGGCCAAATACTCTGCAGTGTTCAAGGACGCCGAAGAGCCATCCAAGGGCCGTTTCTACAACTGCCCGGCCGGCTGGACCTGCGAGCTGGACAACAGCGAAATGCTGAAAAGCTACGGCCTGGAAAGCACCTATACCAACTTCCGTCCGGGCACCGGGCCGGCGCTGGATGCTGCCGTGCTGTCGAGCTACAAGCGTGGCGAGCCGATCCTGTTCTACTACTGGTCGCCAACGCCGTTAATGGGCCAGGTCGACGTGGTGAAACTCGAAGAAAAACCTGGCGTGGACAAGACCGTGACCATCAAGGTCGGCCTGTCCAAAACCTTCCACGACGAAGCGCCTGAACTGGTTGCTGTGCTGGAAAAGGTCAACCTGCCGATCGACCTGCTGAACCAGAACCTGGGACGCATGACCAAGGAACGAATCGAGTCGCCGAAACTGGCGAAAATCTTCCTCAAGGAACATCCTGAAGTCTGGCACCAGTGGGTGAGCGAAGACGCAGCGAAGAAGATCGACGCGGCCTTGTAGGTTGAGCTTCTCCGGCTGTCGCGGGCGGCAGCCGGATGCTTGATCGCAACCCCTTGATTGAGAGTCTCTTTATGTTTCCCGAAAGCTTTACCTTTTCCATCGCCGACTGGGTCAACGGTTGGGTCGATTCGCTGGTCACCAACTACGGCGACGTGTTCCGTCACATCTCCGACACCCTGTTGTGGGCCATCGTCAATCTCGAAAGCCTGCTGCGCGCGGCGCCCTGGTGGCTGATGCTGGCCATCGTGGCGGGCGTTGCCTGGCACGCGACTCGCAAAGTGGTGACCACCGCGGTCATCGTCGGTCTGCTGTTCCTGGTGGGTGCGGTTGGCTTGTGGGACAAGCTGATGCAGACGCTGGCGCTGATGATGGTGGCGACGATCATCTCGGTACTGATCGGCATTCCGCTGGGCATCCTCTCGGCACGCAGCAATCGCCTGCGTTCGGTGCTGATGCCGTTACTGGACATCATGCAGACCATGCCGAGCTTCGTGTACCTGATCCCGGTACTGATGCTGTTCGGCCTGGGCAAGGTCCCGGCGATTTTCGCCACCGTGATCTACGCCGCGCCGCCGCTGATCCGCCTGACCGATCTGGGCATTCGCCAGGTCGACGGTGAAGTGATGGAAGCGATCAACGCTTTCGGTGCCAACCGCTGGCAGCAACTGTTCGGCGTGCAACTGCCGCTGGCCCTGCCGAGCATCATGGCCGGGATCAACCAGACCACCATGATGGCCCTGTCGATGGTGGTGATCGCCTCGATGATCGGTGCCCGTGGCCTGGGTGAAGACGTACTGGTAGGGATTCAGACCCTCAACGTCGGTCGTGGCCTGGAAGCGGGTCTGGCGATCGTGATTCTGGCAGTGGTGATCGACCGCATTACACAGGCGTACGGTCGCGCACGGCATGAGGTGAGCAAATGAACAACGCAACCGTAAGCAAGATTGAAGTCAAAAACGTCTTCAAGATTTTCGGCAACCGTTCCAAGGACGCGCTGGCCCTGGTGGGCCAGGGCAAGACCAAGGATCAGGTGCTGTCCGAGACTGGCTGCGTGGTCGGCGTGAATGACCTGTCGCTGAGCATCGGCAGCGGCGAGATCTTCGTGATCATGGGCCTGTCCGGCTCCGGCAAATCCACCCTGGTGCGCCACTTCAACCGCCTGATCGACCCGACCAGCGGCGCGATCCTGGTGGACGGCGTGGACATCCTGCAATACGACATGGAAGCCCTGCGCGAATTCCGCCGTCGCAAGATCAGCATGGTGTTCCAGAGCTTCGGCCTGTTGCCGCACAAGAGCGTGCTGGACAACGTCGCCTATGGCCTGAAAATCCGTGGCGAAAGCAAAGCCATGTGCAACGAGCGTGCGCTGCACTGGATCAACACCGTGGGCCTCAAGGGCTACGAAAACAAATACCCGCACCAGCTCTCCGGCGGCATGCGTCAGCGTGTGGGCCTGGCCCGTGCATTGGCGGCGGACACCGACATCATCCTGATGGACGAAGCCTTCAGTGCCCTCGACCCGCTGATCCGCGCCGAGATGCAGGACCAGTTGCTGGAGCTGCAAAAGACCCTGCACAAGACCATCGTCTTCATCACCCACGACCTCGACGAGGCCGTGCGCATCGGCAACCGCATCGCGATCCTCAAGGACGGCCGCCTGATCCAGGTCGGCACGCCGAAAGAGATCCTGCATTCGCCAGCTGATGAGTATGTCGACCGCTTTGTGCAGCGTCGGGCGGCGGTGGTTTAAGAGAGATTTGCGGTGCTTGTTCGGGCCTCTTCGCGGGCAAGCCCGCTCCCACAGGGAATAGCTGTGTTGCACAGATCGTGTTCACACAACTGAACACTGTG